>CAUASQ010000118.1 GCA_958431945.1 uncultured Collinsella sp.
ACCCCGGCGACTCGGGGCTTCCCCGGCCTCGCAGCTACGAGAGCGACGTTCTCAGCAACTCGTTGAAGAGCTTCGGGTTGCCCTTGCCGCGGCTCGCCTTCATGCACTGGCCCACCAAAAAGCCGATGACCTTCTGGTTGCCGTCACGATACTGCTGCGCCTGATCGGCACAGTTTGCCAGCACCTCGTCCACGATCGGCTGCAGCGCGCCGGCATCGCTCACCTGACGCATACCGCGCTCGTCGACGATCTTGTTGGGGTCGTCGCCGGTCTGGGCCATGGCCTCAAAGACCTCGTGCGCCTGGTTGGAGCTGATGGCATCGGTCGCCAGCAGCTTGGCAAGGGCTGCCACCTGAGCCGGCGCAATGCCGGACTCGGTGAGCGACACACCCGCGCTCTTAAGGTAGGCGATCATCTCGTTCACCAGCAGGTTTGCGACCGTCTGGGCCTCCTTGCCAGCCATACCGGCAGCAGCGGCCTCAAAGAGCTCGGCAAACTCCGGGTCGCCGGCGATCTGCTCGGCATCGGCGGCCTTAATGCCAAAGTCGGCCTCAAAACGGGCGCGCTTGGCATCGGGCAGCTCGGGAATCTCGCCACGGCAGCGGTCAATGAACTCGTCATCCAGATCGAACGGCGCCAGATCGGGGTCGGGAAACAGACGATAGTCGTCGGCCGTTTCCTTCACACGCATGACAACGGTACGCTTGCGGCTAGGCTCCCAGTGGCGGGTCTCCTGGTAGATAATGCCGCCCTCCTCGAGTACCTCGGCCTGGCGGCAGATCTCGTAGGCAAGGCCGTCGTGCAGGCTTTTAAATGAGTTGAGGTTCTTGAGCTCGGTCTTGGTGCCCAGCTTGGTCTCGCCGCGGCGACGCAGCGACACGTTGCCGTCGCAGCGCATGGAACCCTTCTCCATGGAGCAGTCCGAAATGCCCAGCGTCACAAAGATGCGACGGAGCTTTTCCATAAACAGGCGAGCCTCCTCGGGCGTACGCAGATCGGGCTCGGTGACGAGCTCGATGAGCGGCGTGCCGCAGCGGTTGTAGTCGACGAGCGACTCGGTCGCGGCGGTAATGCGGCCCTCGGCACCGCCCACGTGCACCATCTTGGCGGCGTCCTCCTCCATGTGGATGCGCAGGATGCGGATGGGCACCGTGTAGGAACCATCCTCGCGGCGCTCGGGCATCTGTAGGTTGGACGCGTCGTAGCTGGCCAGATGACCGGCACGCTGATTGCCTTCGCGCATGGTCGACGTCATGGACGTGGACAGGCCCTCGGCGTTGGCCGAAGCGCTCGCCAGGCTCTGGGCCTCGGCCTCGCCAAATGCGCAGTCGGGGCGCTCGGCGGCACCGCGACCGGTCACATCCAGGTCCAGGTGGCCGTACATGGCAAAGGCGACCGGACCCTGCGTGGTCTGGAAGTTCTTAGCCATATCGGGATAGAAGTAGTGCTTGCGGTAGAACATCGAGTGGCGCTGGATCTCGCAGTTGGTGGCGAGACCCGCCTTGACGATGCTCTCGATGGCGCGCTTGTTGGGCACCGGCAGGGCGCCGGGCAGGCCCAGGCACACCGGGCACACGTTGGCGTTGGGCTCGTCATCGTGGCTGAGCTTGCAGTTGCAGAACATCTTGGTATCGAGTGCGGTGAGCTCGGTGTGGATCTCCAGGCCGATCACGGCCTCCCAATCCTGCAGGACCTCGGAAAGCTCCTTCATTACAGCTCGCCTCCCTTCCCGGCAAAATCGGGCGCGACGGAAAGCGAGGGCGCACCCGTGGCGGCATCGGCAAAGCCGCGCTCCAGGGCGCGGGCAAACGTGAGCAGCTGACGGTCCTTAAACGCCGGACCCACCAGCTGGGCGGAAACGGGCAGCTTGCTGTCCTCGCCCAGGCCCAGCGGCACCGAGATGCCACCGTTGCCGCAGATGTTGAGCGAGATGGTGTACAGATCGGAGAGGTACATCTGCGTGGGGTCGCTGATCTCGCCAAACTTAAAGGCCGTGCGCGGCGAGGCGGGCATGAGGATGGTGTCCACCTTGGCATACGCGGCGTCGTAGTCCTGCGTGATGAGCGTGCGGGCCTTTTGCGCGGCGTAGTAATACTTGTCGTACACGCCCGAGCTCAGCAGGTAGGCGCCGAGCATCTGACGGCGCTTGGCCTCGGCGCCAAAGCCGTGGGCGCGCGACAGCGAGCTCTGGTCGGACAGGTTGGCGCAGCCCTCCTCCTGATAACCGTAGCGAATGCCGTCGAAACGGGCCAGGTTGGAGAACGCCTCGGCCGGGCCGATGACGTAGTAGGCGGCGATGGCGGCGTCTAGGTGCGGCAGGTCGACCTCGACCAGCTCAGCACCCTGGTTCTGCAGCTCCTGGGCGGCGCGCTGAACAGCGGCCTTGACCTCGGGCGTCAGGCCCTCGGCCTCCATAAACGCAGGGATGATGCCCACGCGCTTGCCCTCGATGCTGTCGTTGAGATGCTCGGTAAAGTCGACGGCGCAATCCTGGCTGGTGCAATCGTACGGATCGTGGCCCGCGCCGGTAAGCGCGTTCATGGCCAGCGCGACATCCTCGACCGTGCGGCCAAAGGGACCCACCTGGTCGAGCGACGAGCCAAAGGCAACCACGCCGTAACGGCTCACGGCGCCATACGTGGGCTTAAAGCCCACCACGCCGCACAGTGACGCCGGCTGGCGAATGGAGCCGCCGGTGTCCGAGCCCAGCGAGAGCGCGACCTCGCCCGCGGCGACGGCGGCAGCGGAGCCGCCCGAGGAGCCGCCAGGCACGCGCTCGGTATCCCAGGGGTTGTTGGTACGGTGGAACGCCGAGCTCTCGGTGGAGCTGCCAAAGGCAAACTCGTCCATGTTGGCCTTGCCCATGGGCAGGCAGCCGGCATCGAGCATGCGCTGGACGCAGGTGGCAGTGTAGACGCTCTGGTAGTTCTCGAGCATGCGAGAAGCGCAGGTGGTGCGCGTGCCCACGAGGTTCATGTTGTCCTTGATGGCCAGCGGCACGCCCGCGAGCGGGGGCAGCGGCTTGCCTGCGGCACGGTCGGCATCCACGCGCGCGGCGGCCTCGAGCGCAAGCTCGGGCGCCACCTGCAGGAATGCCTGGACCCCGCCCTCGCGCGCCTCGATGGCGGCAAGGGAGGCCTGGGCCACCTCGGTAGCGGTAAAGTCGCCGGCGGCAACGCCCGCGGCGATCTGGGTGGCGGTAAGGGAATCGAAGCTTAGCGCCATTACTCGCTCTCCCCCTCTCCCAAAATGGACGGCACGCGGAAGTAGCGGTCGCGCGCGCTGCCGGCGTTTTCGAGCGCGACGTCGAGCGGCAGGTCGCGCTCGGGCTCGCGCAGGTCATCGCCCATCACGTTGGACAGGCTTCCGATGGGATGGAACGTGGGCTCCACGTCGGGCAAGTCATATTGCAAGACGGGCTCGAGCATCTGGACGGCGTCGTTCAGGTAGGACGTCATCTGGGTGAGCTCGTCATCGGTCAGTGCGATCTTTGCGTACTCGGCGATGCCGCGCACGTCTTTCTCGCTGAGTGCCATAGGCGCTCCCTTCCGCATAACAGATAAACCGCTCTAGTATACAAGGCAACGCCGGCTTTGAGCAGGCGCTTTACCCAAATGCAGCGAAAACGTAACGAGGGCGGCGGGCTGGCAGGCGGCGGGCTGGCGGTTCTGCAGCGAAATCGCACCGTCCATAGCGAAAACCGTCGCGCCCGCAACGAAAACCGTCGCGCCCGCAACGAAAACCATCACAACATTCGACGCTTTTCGTCAAAATCGCGATTTTCATCGAATGTTGTGATGGTTTGGAAGTCCCGACCACCACAAAGATGCCTGTCCCCATTGTGGTGGTTCTGGACGATGTCTTATGCCGAGGCCTTGGCCTTGCGGCGCTTACGGACCGCGTGGATCACGATGTCCAGCAGCAACAGCACAATGGCCACGACCACGATAAGCACGGCAAACTCGCGCTTGCCCCAGTGGCGGCCGGCCAGCGACTTTTGCTTGTCGACGTCCTTCTTGCTGTACTTGGTGCGTACGCAATGCACCAGCAGGCGATGGTCGTTCACGCCGTAGGGCGTGCAGGTGACGAGCGTCACCTTGTCGGCACCGGGCTCGATGGTCAGCGACTCCATCTCCTCGGGCAGCACCACCTCGGAGTCCACCATCTTGTAGGCGAGCGTCTTGTTCATGGTGTGCAGCAGCACCAGGTCGCCGGGCTCCAGCGAGTGGATGTCGTCGAACATGCTCAGGTTGCGCATGCCCGAGTGCGCGGTGAGCACGCAATGCGTCGAGGTGCCGCCCACCGGCAGGCTCGTGCCCTCCAGGTGGCCGACGCCCGCCATAAGGACTTCCTCGCTCGTGCCGTGGTAGATGGGCATGCTCACGTCGATGGAGGGGATCTCGACCCAGCTCATCATGGGGTCGCGGTCGAAGATGAGCTGCTGGGCGTAGGGCTCAATCTGGTCGGCGGGGAGCTCGGTGGCCTCGCCCGCCAGCTGCTCGTTAAAGGAGCGCGCCTGGAGCAGAATGCGCTCGCGCTCCTCGGCAGACAGCGCGTCCACGGTGCTGGACACCGTGCTGATCTGGTTGAACACGCCCGAGGCCTCGAGCCGGTCCAAGATCCACGGCCAGGTCATAAGGCCCACGCCAATAAGGATGATGACGATGGTGATGAGACGGTCGGCCCAGCGCGGCAACCGCTTGCGACGACGCTTGGGCTTTGGTTGAGGTTTGGGTTGAGGGCTTGAGCCGCCGTTGGCCGCGGCGTTATTGCTCTTCATATGTTTGGCGCCCTGCACCATCGCCGGTCACTCCTCTACAACTCAAGTTGTCTAAACAAATAATAGCCGATTAGCGTGCTTCCGCGCCGGACAACGCAGCTTGGCAGCATTGCGCAGTGCGAGTATGGGCCCGCATTTGAGTTTTCAAAATGTCCCGAATCGGCTGAGCGATTCGGGATACAATGTCAATAGAAAACGACGCACCCCGCGTAAGTGTACGAGAGCGCGGGCGGCCTAGTTTTC
>CAUASQ010000119.1 GCA_958431945.1 uncultured Collinsella sp.
CCGAGCGCGGCACCTCAGTTGGGTTCGTCGGTAGGTAAGGTATATATCGTCCGCAAGTTGCGCGGGGGCAAGTCTAGGTGCTCCCGAGTAAGATTCTCTATTGATAGGAGAAGACATGGCCATCATCAACAAGGGTATGTCCAGGCGTTCGTTCCTCGGCCTCACCGGCAGCGTCGCTGCTGTCGCAGGGCTTGGTCTCACCGGCTGCGGTGGCAGCTCTAGCGACGAGGGTTCCGCTTCCGGTTCCACCGATTCCGCCAACCGTGGCGGCGGCGTGATCACCGCTGGTTCCGCTTACGCTCCGTCCAGCTTCGATCCCGCCAGCACCGGCTCCGCTGTGGGCCTGGGTGCTAACTGGCACGTCGTCGAGGGCCTCTACGGCATCGATTACCACGACTACAGCACTTTCAACGAGCTCGCCACCGACGATCCCAAGTCTGTGGACGACACCACTTTCGAGGTCACCATCCGTAAGGGTGCCAAGTTCTCCGATGGCACCGAGGTCACCGCTGACGATGTCGTTGCCTCCTACACCGCTTGCGCCGCTTCCGCTACCTATGCTCCGTTCTTCCAGCCCTTCGAGTCCATCGAGGCCAAGGACGCCAGCACCGTGACGGTCAAGACCAAGGTCCCCAACTTCTCCCTGCTCAAGGATCGTCTGGCCATCGTCCGCGTTACCCCGGCCACCCAGACCGAGGAGGATCGCGCCAAGCAGCCGATCGGTTCCGGCCCCTGGATGTACGACTCTATCTCCGATACCGAGATCACTCTGGTTCCCAACCCCGAGTACAACGGTGAGTATGCTGCCGAGGATAAGAAGATCCAGTACAGCATCCTGACCGACCCCACCGCTCGCGTTACCGCTCAGCAGGAGGGCTCCACGCTCGTTATGGAGCTCGTTACCGCTGACGCCGTCGACCAGCTCGAGAGCGCCGGCTGCAAGATCGATAACGTTCAGGGTTTCGGCACCCGCTTCATCATGTTCAACGTCGCCAAGGAGCCTTGGAACAACGTCAAGGTCCGTCAGGCCGTCATGTATGCGCTCGACACCGAGAAGATGGTCAGCAACACCTTCGCCGGCCTTGCCACCGCTGCCAGCTGCTACCTGCCCAAGAGCTTCACCAACTATCATGAGGCTTCCACGGTGTACAAGACCGACGCCAAGAAGGCTAAGAAGCTCATCGAGGAGTCTGGCATCACCCCGGGTGCCATCACCCTGCGCACCACCGACAACGAGCAGATTAAGGGCATGGCCGCCCAGGTCAAGAACGACCTCGACGCTCTCGGCTTCGATGTGACCATCCAGACCGATACCTCGCCGGCTACCTACGCTGCCATTGACGGCGGCGAGGCCTACGATATCCTCCTTGCCCCTGGCGATCCTTCCTGCTTCGGCGCTGATCCCGACCTGCTGCTCAACTGGTGGTACGGCGACAACGTCTGGATGCAGACCCGTTGCCCGTGGAAGGAGTCCGCTGAGTGGCAGAAGCTCCACGGTCTCATGGACGAGGCTCTTGCCGCCGAGGGCGACGAGCAGCAGAAGAAGTGGAACGAGTGCTTCGACATCATTGCTGACAACGCCGTTCTGTACCCCGTTGTCCACGTCAAGACCGTCTCCGCTTCCTGGGACGATCCGTCCACTGCGCCCAACGGCGAGGCCCTCGATGGCTTCAAGGGCATCGGCACGACGAGCATGTCCTTCAGGGGCGTTGCGACCGTCAAGGCGTAAGACTCGCTTGAGTCTGTATGCAGGATGTCGGTCGTTGGGACCGTATCCTCATAGTTGAAACAAAGACCCGGGCGGCAACGATGTCGCTCGGGTCTTGTAATGAGTATCCGTACTCATATACCAGTTGGTCCTACCGACAAAAGAAAGGGGAGAGAACGTGAACAACTTGCTACGTTTGATTGGAAGGCGTCTTGTGGCGCTGCCGATCATGGCATTGGGCGTCACCGTCCTGGTGTTCTTCCTTATGTCGTTCTCCAAGACCGACCCCGCCTACACGGCGTTGGGTGACGGCGCCTCGCCAGAGGCGGTTGCCGAGTACCATGAGAAGTATGGTCTGGACGACCCCTGGCCCGTGCGCTACGTGCGCTATATGGGCGATTTGATCCATGGCGACATGGGCACCTATGGTGCTGCTCGCAACTCCGTTGCCAAGCGCATCTCCACGGCCCTGCCCGTCACGATGCAGCTGACCTTTATCGGTCTTGCCATCGGTGCGGTCGTTTCGTTTTTGCTCGGCGTCATCGCGGCACTGTATCGCGACAAATGGCCGGACCAAGTGATCCGCGTCTTTTCCATTGCCGGCTTGGCAACCCCGTCGTTCTGGCTTGCCGTTCTGTTGATCCTGCTGTTCTCTTCCTACCTTAAGGTGCTCCCGGCATCGGGTGCTCTGCCTCACTTCACCACGAATCCGGTTGGCTATCTGGGACGTATGATCATGCCCGCCATCGCCTTGGCATTTCCGCTGACGGGCCAGATGACTCGTATCGTACGTACCGCCATGGTCGAGGAGCTCGACAAGGACTATGTCCGTATGGCCCGTGGCGCCGGCGTTCCCGAGAAGGTCGTCGTCGGCATCAACGTTCTTCGCAATGCGCTGATCACCCCGGTCACCACCCTCGGTCTTAAGATCGGTTACCTCATGGGCGGCGCTGTCGTCATCGAGGTTATCTTCAACCTCCCCGGCATGGGCACCGCGATTCTGCAGGGCGTTCAGGGCAACGAGGCGAACCTGGTTCAGGGCGTCGTTATCGTCGTTGCTCTTGCCTTCATCATCATCAACATCGTGGTTGACATGCTCTACCTGCTCATCAACCCGCGCATCAGGACGGTGTAGATTATGGTAAAGATTCGAGAGAAGCAAACCGAGCAGCTCGAGAAGGCTGCCTCCAAGGGGCTCAAGCTCGGTGGCTGGAAGAAGATGACGCTGTCTTCTAAGATTGCCGCCGTCGTGCTGGTGCTGGTCGCCCTGACTGCGATTCTGGCGCCCCTTCTTGCCCCCTATAGCCCGGTCGAGATCTTTACGGCTCGCCAGGCTCCCGGCAACGGATTTATCTTCGGTACCGACGATAAGGGTCGCGACATTCTGTCGCGTATGCTCTACGGTGGTCGTTACTCGCTGATCATCGGCTTTGGCGCCACCGCCATGGCTCTGGTCTGCGGCTCGGTCGTGGGCGCCCTTGCAGCGGTTTCGCGCAAGGCCGTCTCCGAGACGATCATGCGTATCTTGGACATCATCATGTCCATCCCGGGCATCGCCCTCGCGGCCGTCTTCGTCTCCATCCTGGGCAACTCCGTGCCGTCGATCATCTTCGCCATCGGCTTTATGTACACTCCGCAGATTGCCCGTATCGTGCGCGCCAACATCGTGTCCGAGTACGGCGAAGACTATGTCCGCGCGGTCATCGTTTCCGGCGCCAAGGCTCCGTGGATTTTGATCAAGCATGTTCTGCGTAACTGCATCGCCCCGATCATGGTCTTTACCGTTACCCTGGTCGCCGACGCCATCATCTTCGAGGCCTCGCTGACCTTCATCGGCGCTGGTATCCAGGAGCCCACCGCTACCTGGGGCAACATCCTCGCCGACGCCCGCGGCGGCGTGCTCGCTGGCCGTTGGTGGCAGGCGCTGTTCCCGGGCCTGGCCATCATGATCACCTGCCTGGCGCTCAACATCCTCTCCGAGGGCATTACCGACGCCATGGCCGCTGCTCCCTCCGCCGCCCTGGATCCGACCGATTCCTCCAAGCGTCGCGAGGCCGATCTGCTGGTCTCCGACCCCGTTCGCGCCTACAAGGAGCAGGCCCAGTCCCTCTCCGCTCGCCTTGGCGCCCTGCGCGATGTCGAGCTCAAGCGTGACGATCGCCACGTGCCCGACGAGTCCGTTGAGCCGATTCTCTCGGTCCGCGACTTCTGCATTCAGTTTGAGCATCACGGTGATATCAACGTCGTCGACCATGTCAACTTTGACGTTCGTCCTGGTCAGACCATGGGCCTGGTGGGCGAGTCCGGTTGCGGTAAGTCCATCACCACGCTGGCCATCATGGGCCTGACCGACGATGACGAGCATCTTTCCGGCGAGGTTCTCTGGGAGGGCCGTGACCTGCTCAAGATGAGCAAGAAGGAGTGGTTCGGCCTGCGCGGTACCGATATCGCCATGGTCTATCAGGACGCCCTGTCCTCGCTCAACCCCTCTATGCTCATTTCTGCCCAGATGAAGCAGCTCACCAAGCGCGGCGGAACCCGCAGCGCCGAGGAGCTCCTGGAGCTCGTCGGCCTCGATCCCAAGCGCACGCTCGAGAGCTATCCGCACGAGCTTTCCGGCGGCCAGCGTCAGCGTGTCCTGATCGCTATGGCCCTTACCCGCGACCCCAAGCTGGTCATCTGCGACGAGCCCACGACCGCTCTGGACGTTACCGTCCAGAAGCAGGTCATCAAGCTGCTCAACGATCTTCAGGCCAAGCTCGGCTTTGCCATGATCTTCGTTTCGCATGACCTGGCGCTGGTCGCCGAGGTCGCCCACAACATCACGGTTATGTACGCTGGCCAGGTTATCGAGCAGGCGCCCACCAAGGAGCTGCTCACTAACCCGATCCATGAGTACACCCGCGGTCTTCTGGGTTCCGTTCTGTCCATCGAGAGCGGTTCGGGCCGCCTGCACCAGGTGCCCGGCGCCGTTCCGAGCCCGCGCGATTTCCCCAAGGGCGATCGCTTCGCGCCCCGCTCGAGCCATCCGCGTATTGGCCTGGACACCCGTCCGGTCTTCAAGCGCGTGCCCGGCACCGAGCACTTCTATTCCGAGCTCCCCGACGAGGTGCTCAAGGCAAATGGTTTGACCCCTCACGCGGAGGTGATGTAGATGAGCGAGACCGCAGTCAACGGCGTCGAGCCGATCATCTTCCTTGATGACGTCCACGTCACCTTTAGGACCCGTACCGGCTCGATTCTGCACCCCAACCTGGTTCACGCCGTCCAGGGTGTAACGATTAAGCTCATGCCCGG
>CAUASQ010000120.1 GCA_958431945.1 uncultured Collinsella sp.
GCCTTGGCCTCGCCGTTGGCGACGACCAGGATCATGCGGGCATACATGATGGTCTGGGTACCCATGGTGTAGGCCTGACGGGGAACATCGTCGATGCTGTCGAACAGGCGGCTGTTGGCCTGAATGGTGCTCTCGGTGAGGTCGACGCAGTGCGTGCCCTTGGAGAAGTGGTCATCGGGCTCGTTGAAACCGATGTGGCCGTTGTTGCCAATGCCGAGCAGCTGCAGATCCGGGTAACCGGCGGCGGCGACGATCTTGTCGTACTCAGAGCAGGCAGCGGCGGCGTCGGGGTTGGAACCGTCGGGCACATGCGTGTTGTTCAGGTCGATGTTGATGTGATCGAAGAAGTTCTCACGCATAAAGTAGTGATAGCTCTGGGGATCGTCGTGCGAAAGGCCGCGATACTCGTCCAGGTTGTAGGTGCTGACCTCGGCAAAGTCGACGTCGCCCTTCTCGTACCAAGCAGCGAGCTGCTTGTAGGCACCGATCGGGGTGGAGCCGGTGGCAAGGCCCAGCACACAGTCGGGCTTGAGGATAACCTGCGCCGAGATGATATTGGCGGCCTTGCGGCTCATATCCTCGTAGTCTTTAGCTTTAATGATCTTCATTACGCGTCCTTTCTCGTACAAGAGAGGCAAGGCTCCCCTTACAAGCACTTGCCCGCGGCCCGCGTCGGCCGCAACCAACGTGTGCGGCCACCAGGGCGAGGTCGCGTAATGTATGTGTCTCGTGTCTAGCCGCGTCGAGGCCCCTGCCCGTCCACGGTGACCCGAAGCCTTTTAGCTTCGGACAAATCCCATCTTGCCACGGAGGGCGTCCTCTTTCAAGGGCGCCCTCCGTAAACGTGTTTGAATTGTAGGCTAATGGCCACGTGCACTTGCTAGCGCTCGCGAGCAACGATGAGCTGGTCCATCTCTTCGACATGCACGCCAACGGAGCCCTTGATGCTCGAGAACTCAACAGAGTTGCACACCAAGATGGGAACCGTCACATCGTAGCCCTCGGCAGCAATTGCCTCGCGATCGAACTCAATGAGCACATCGCCCTTATGGACGATGTCACCCACTTGCGCATGTACGGTAAAGTGCTTGCCCTCAAGCTGAACAGTGTCCAAACCAACGTGGATGAGCACGTCCAAGCCATCGACCGTGTTAAGCGCAACGGCGTGGCCCGTGGGAAAAATGGCCTCGACCTTGGCGTCTGCCGGCGCAATCACACGCGTACCGGTAGGCTGAATCGCCACGCCCTGGCCCAAAAGGCCGGTGGCAAATGTCTGGTCATTGACCTCGGACAACGGAATGACGTCGCCCGAGATGGGAGCATCCAGCGTAAGAACTCGTCCACGCATACCAAAAGACCTTAGGACTTTAGTGAACATGCTCCCCCTCGGACATACCAATCAATCAAAATAGCTTTAACAGTTTACCACTTGGCACCCGTTTTTGACCATTAGGGAAGTTCGCGCTTGACAACCTCGACGATGTCGTCGACAACGCGCTGGGTCAGCTCGTGCGTCTCGGCCTCGGCCATCACGCGGACCAGCGGCTCGGTACCACTCGGGCGCACCAGAATGCGGCCGCGGCCGTCAAGCTCCTTCTCGGCGGCAGCGACGGCGTCCCAAATGGGCTGGCAATCGTCCAGGCCGGCCTTGTTGTCCGAATGCACGTTGACAAGCACCTGAGGGTACTTCTTCATGATGCCGGCAAGGTCGGTGAGGGTACGGCCGGTGCGCTTGAGCACGGCCAGCAGCTGCAGAGCCGTCACCAGGCCGTCACCGGTGGTGTTGTGCTCCAGGAAGATGATGTGGCCGGACTGTTCGCCGCCGATAACGGCGCCGTCCGCGAGCATACGCTCAAGAACGTAGCGATCGCCCACAGCGGTCTGAACCATTTCGAAGCCCTGCTCCTTCATAGCGATGGAGAAGCCAAGGTTGCACATGACGGTCGAGACGATCTCGGAGTTGGCGAGTTTGCCGCGGGCGGCGAGGTCAGAACCGCAGATAGCCAGGATATAGTCACCGTCGATCTCATTGCCCTCACTGTCCACGAACAGCACGCGATCGGCATCGCCGTCGTGGGCCAGGCCAATATCGGCGTGGGTGCGCAGCACGAGCTCGCGCAGGGGCTCAAGGTGAGTGGAGCCGCACTCAACGTTAATGTCAGTGCCGCAATAATCGGTGTTGATGGCATGGACCGTGGCGCCCAGGCGCTGCAGCGCGGCAGGCGTGGTCTGGCAAGAAGCGCCATGGCCGCAGTCGACGGCAACGACTAGGCCATCGAGCCTCAGGCCATCAAGCGTATCGATGGCGTGGTCGACGTATGCCTTGCGGGCGTCTTTCATCTTGATGATGTGGCCCACGCCGGCACCGGTCGGCAGCGTGTCGGCAGCCATGGCTTCCTCGGACATGACCCAGGCGCTGATCTCTTCCTCGACCGCGTCGGGAAGCTTCATGCCCTTGCGGCTAAAGAACTTGATGCCGTTGAACTCCGGCGGATTGTGCGAAGCGGAGATGACGATGCCGCCGTCGAGCTCGTTTTGGACGGTAAGCAGCGCCACGGCCGGCGTAGGGATAACGCCGCAGCAGTGCGGGCGGCCGCCCTCGGCCATAATGCCGGCGGTCAGAGCGCTCTCGAGCATGGTGCCCGAAAGACGCGTGTCGCGGCCGATGCAAATATCCGGACCAAGGAACTTGGTCGCCGCACGGCCAAGGCGAAACGCGAGGTCGCACGAAAGGTCGGCGTTGGCGACGCCACGGACGCCGTCGGTACCGAAGATGTTCTGGGGCATAGGATCGCTCCTTCCCAAGTGGGCAAAACGCAGTCGCCCACCCTAGTCGAAAAAGAAAAGCGGGACCCGCCGAGCAATCGGCAGGCCCCGCTTGTACATTGTATCTCGTAAGGAGATAAAACCTTAGCGCTTGGAGAACTGGGGAGCGCGGCGAGCCTTCTTGAGGCCGTACTTCTTGCGCTCGACCACGCGAGCATCGCGCGTAAGGAAACCGGCCTTCTTGAGGTCAGCACGGTAGTCGCCAGCGTTCAGAAGAGCGCGAGCGATACCCAGGCGCAGAGCGCCGGACTGACCGGAGATGCCGCCGCCATCGCACAGAGCGATAACGTCGAACTGACCGGCGGTGTCGGTCACCTTGAAGGGAGCAAGGGCGTTCTCAACGAGCTGATGACGGCCGAAATACTGCTCGGCGTCACGCTTGTTGATGGTCACCTTGCCGGTGCCGGGGACGAGACGGACGCGGGCGACGGCGTTCTTACGACGGCCGGTACCCTGGTAGACAACGGTGTTCTCAGCCATCTTTAAGCCTCCAGCTCAATCTTCGTGGGGTTCTGGGCAGCGTGCGGATGCTCGGCACCAGCGTAGACCTTAAGCTTGGTCATCTGGGCACGGCCGAGGGTGGTCTTGGGCAGCATACCGCGAACGGCGCGCTCGATGACCTTCTCCGGGTGCTTCTCCATAGCCTGGCGGAAGCTCTCAGCCTTGAGGCCGCCGTTGTAGCCGCTGTGGCGATAATAGGTCTTCGTGTCGGCCTTGTTACCGGTAAGCTGGACCTTATCGGCGTTGATGACGACAACGAAGTCGCCGCAGTCGCTGTTGGGCGTGAACTGGGGCTTGTTCTTACCGCGCAGGATCATTGCGATCTGGGTGGCAAGACGGCCCAGGACAGCACCATCGGCGTCGACGAGAACCCAGTTGCGCTGGACCTCGCCCTGCTTGGCGTAGTGAGTCGATTTCGAAATCACTTAGACTCCTCCATGTACAGTACGTGTTGTTACAGAGATTCACGGGGCTCTGCAAGTAACCCGTCCATATTACCCCGCTCGTCGCCCGAGTCAACAGGTATTTTGGCTCTGACCAGACTTTCTGCACATGTCGTCCATGGGTCATGACGTCGCGACGCTAGCGCTCGACAAATGCCTCGATATCACTCAGTAGGCGCTTTGCCTCCTGGCGGCCCTGAATATACAGGTCGAGGAGCTTTGCCGGATCGTGCTCAACGTGGCCGACCTCGACCGGCTTTTGCGGAGCAATGACCAGCGCACGGCCCTCGCGCTCATACTTCCACAGATGCATGCGCTGGATGTTATAGCGGTCGTGGCGCGTCTCGATAGCCTCGAGCAGATAGGGGTAGTCGGCATAGCGGGCTCGTGCGGCGGGCATAAACTCGTAGGGCTTTTTCTCATACGAGCGGTCCTGCGTGACAATGACGACTGCGCGATCGAAGCCCGCCTCCTCCAACACGTGCTCGATGGGGACCGAATCGGCTACGCCACCGTCGACGTATTTGTGCCCGTCAATCTCAACCGGCGGCGTCACCAGCGGCAGCGACGTCGATGCGCGCACGGCGTCGAGGTCGAGCACGGCGCTTTTGACCGGCAGGTACGCGGCAGTTCCAAAGAGCATGTCCGTCGCGACGGCGTACATCTCGATGGGGCTCGCGTCGAACGTCTCGTTGTCAAAGGGATCCAGGCGGTCCTGGACATCGTTGAAGATAAAGTCGTAGCCGACGATGGAGCCCGTGGACGCAAACGACGCGGCACCCATGAAGCGGTTGTCGTTGCAGAAAGCTAGGTTGATGCGGTTGGCACGGCCGATCTGGTGCGACTTGTAGTTCACGCCGTTGAGGGCGCCGGCCGATACGCCATATACCGCCGGAATCTCGACGCCGGCCTCCATGAGGACGTCGAGTACGCCTGCGGTAAATTGCCCGCGGAAGCTGCCGCCCTCCAAAACGAGCGCGACCTTGCCGGCGTTCTTTGCCTTATCTTCTGCAGTCATATTGACCTCCTGCTGTTTCGTTTTGGCCTTCTTCTACCCAGTTTTGGGATAGAGAGCGCATTGGTTTTGGAGTTG
>CAUASQ010000121.1 GCA_958431945.1 uncultured Collinsella sp.
TGCGCTTGTGCTGGGATGATCTAAGGGATCCGACAAAGCTCGATCGCAAGCTCAAAGTCGCCGGCGTGCCGCGTGCGTGCTGAGGCAGTTGCAAGGCGTTTGGCTGCACGGGCGTGGAAAATCAGACGGACGAGCGTGGAAATCTGGACGTTTGTTGAATGAGCGTGGATAATCTCCCATTTTTGGCTCGTAAGGGGGCCCAAAGTGGGAGATTTTCCACACTCATCTTGCGGGTGCGAAACAGCGGCGATCAGGCGCTGATGATGTGGGGTAGCGGCAGGTCGTGAGCGTCGGTGGGAACGTGGTCGACGCGCTGCTCGTCAAAGGCGATACCGATGATTTGACATGCGGGTGAGAGCATGGGCAGGTAGCGGTCATAGCAGCCGCCGCCGTAGCCTAGGCGCGCGCCGGTGCAGTCGAAGGCTACGAGCGGCACGACGATCATGTCGAGAGCTTCGGCAGGCACGATAGGGAAGCGGCTGCTGTCGATGTCCATGGCCGCGAAGGCTCGCGTGGGGTGGTCGACAAACGGAGCTGCGGACGCATCGTCGACAGCAACTGCCCGCATGCACATGCGCTGGCCACAAGCTGCGGCATCAATTGCCGAGAGCATGCACGGATAGGCTACGCGCCAGCCGCGCACGGCGGCCGCAGCGGCAAACGCGGCAGGGTCTGCCTCGGAACCCATCGCGGCATAGACGGCAACGGTGCGCGGCGCCGCGGCATCCAAGCGGCCCAGCAGCTCAACCAGCCGCGTGCAAATGACAGCAGACTTTGCCTTCCGAACATCCAAATCAATCGCATCGCGCCGAGCAATTACCGCCCGCCGCAACTCAGCCTTATCCATCCTAGCCCCCTCCCCCAAACCTACCAAAAAGGGACAGGTTTATTTTGGCAGGTTTTATCTGGGCAAATGTCGAAACCACCACAAAGGTGCCTGTCCCCTTTGTGGTGGTTTTGCTTGCTGTGGCTAGCCCAGCAGGTCGACTACGTTGAAGTTGGCGTTGCTCTTGGCGATGACGTCTCGGCCGCCAAAGACGCAGGTGGGCGACTCGGCTGCGATGCGCGTCACGTCGGTGCCGAGCGAGCGCAGCTCACCGGGCGTGGCGGCGAGCATCTGGGCGCGGCGCTCCTCGCGTGCATGCGGGTCAAGCCCGGCCAGGTAGGTCGTGTTGCGGCGCTTGGTGAGCGCGTACGGCTTCACCGGCGCGTCCATGCCGCTCACGCAGCTCACGATAAAGCCCTCAAAGGCGGCCTCGTCGGGCTCAAAGCAGCCAAGCCATGCACCCGCGCGCTTCACGCGCTCAATCGAAGGATCGATCGCCGAGTCGCGGTAGGTGTAGAACGCCGTCTGGCGCTCGCCGGCTGCGCGGAATCCGCAGCCGTACGCACCGCCCTTCACGCGAATCTCGTTCCACAGGTAGTCGTAGGAGAGTGCGTTGGCAGCCACGGCCCAAGCGCCTGTCACGTCAATGCCCAAGCGACGCGGATCGCACGCACGCGCGGCAAAGCAGATGTCGCTGGGGATCACGAAAGCCTCGTGGCGGTCGCACGGCGTCGGCACCACGAGCGCGTCGCGGCCGGCATCGGCGCCGTCGCCAGCGTCCAGCCCCAGGTCGCCCGCGGCATCCCAGTACGCGTCAAAGTCCTCGTCGCTGCCGGTAAAGCTCGCCATGCAGCCATCGGCCACAAAGATGCGCTCCGCCAGCTCGGCAAGCTTGGTACGCAGCCCGTCCACGCGCTCGTCAAAGTGGTCGAGCAGATCGCGCAGGAACAGGTAGAAGTCTACGCCCGAGAGCTGCTCGCGCACCACGGCCGAAGGCGAGCTGTAACTCATCGCGCGACCCAGCGCCGCCGAGTGACCGTTGTTGATAAAGCCCTGCTCAAGCCCAATGCGAATCTGCGTGAGCACGTCGCGAACGCGGTCGGCGTCGGCATCGAGCAAAAGCGTGCTCGACCACACCTCGCGCGGTAGGCTCGCCAGCGCGTCGATCTTTTCGGACAGGGCGCCGGCGCTCACCAGCAGGTAGGGACGTACGCCGTCTACGTCGGGCTGGGTCATGACCTCGGTCGTAAAGCTCAAAAAGCCCAGCTTGCCGGCGAGCAGGTTGTCAAGTTCCTCGGCCGAGTGCTCGCTCGTGGGCAGCTGTTTGAGCAGGCGGCAGAGCAGTGTCACATAGGGTAGGTCCTCAAACGCGACGCAGCTCAGGTCGAAGTACTGCATGGCGTAGGCCAGGCGGTTGGTGGGGATGTTGTGGGTGAGGCACGGGATGGGCGCGGTCGTGTCCACAACGAGCGGCGGCTCGGGGCGCGCTTCGCCAATGTCGGACACGCGCAGGCGCGGCAGCGTGGCCTTGGCCTCGGGCGTGTCCTCGGCCTCCTGCGCGGCACGCAGCGCGGCCGTGCGCTCGACCACGTCGGCCAGCTCGGCATCGGTCATGGCATCGCGCTTGGCTGCCAGCTCGGCGGCCTCGGCACCCTCCGAACCCTCGGCGGCGTCCACCGGCACCAGCTCGACCAGAGCCATATGGTCGTTCTGCAGCACCAGCTCGCGCAGCAGGTCCTCAAAATAGCTGCCGTCCAGCTCGCTACGCAGCTCCTCGTACACCGGGCCGTACTTGAGCGCCAGCGTCGCGGCGTCGTCATCGTAGAGCCAGGTGCTCAGCGCGTCGCACGCAATGGCCACGCCGTCGGCAATGCCGTAGTCGCGCTGGCGCAGGTCGTACTCGTTGCTGCTGATGATGGCTTCCAGGCGCTCGCGCGGAACGCCGTGTTCGCACAGGTCACGGCAGGCGTCCTGGAACACGCGGCGCAGCTCGCGCGCCACGCCGGGCTGCGCGTTTTGCAGCATGATGAGCTCGTAGGGCTGCAGGCTCTCGGCCGCGGTGTAGCTCACCACGTTGCCGCCCAGGTCGGCGGCCAGAATGGCCTTCTTAACCGGCGCTTCGTTGGAGCCCAGCAGCGCCTCGAACAGGATGTCCGCCGCAATCGTGCGCTTGCGGTCGAGCGCGGACCCCAGCACAAGGCCCAGGCCCACCAAGGCATTCTCGGGCGTGGTGGCCATCTCGACGCGCTTGTACTCGCAGGTCACGGGCGCCTGCACGTCCAGCGGATTGGGCGCCAGCGCGGACGGGTCCTCGCCGGCGGTGACGGCGGCGTCCATGCGGCGGCTCGCGGCACTCGGCTGCGACAGATAGCGTTCGTCCAAAAAGGCCAGCGCGCGGTCCACGTCCAGGTCGCCATAGAGCGTGATGTAGGAGTTGGAGGGGTTGTAGTGGCGCGCGTGCGTATCCAGGAACTGCTCGTAGGTGAGCGCAGGGATCGCGCGCGGGTCGCCGCCGCTCTCGTGCGCATAGGCGGTGTCGGGATAGAGCGCGGCGTTGACGGCGTCGTCCAGCACGCTCATGGGATCGGACAGCGCGCCCTTCATCTCGTTGAACACCACGCCGTTATAGCGCAGCGTGCCCTCGCGCAGGCTCGCGGAGCTGTCGCTGACCTCGCCCCCGGCGCCCTCCGGCAGGTCCAGCTCGTAGTGCCAGCCCTCCTGCTCAAAAATGGTGGGCTTGGTGTAGATCGCCGGGTTGAACACCGCGTCCAGGTACACGTCCATCAGGTTGTACAGATCCTGCTCGTTGGTGGTGGCAACGGGGTAGATGGTCTTGTCGGGGTAGGTCATGGCGTTGAGGAACGTCTGCATGGAGCTCTTGATCAGGTCGACAAACGGCTCCTTGACGGGAAACTTGGCCGATCCGCACAGCACCGAGTGCTCAAGAATGTGGAACACGCCGGTGGAATCGGCCGGCGGCGTCTTAAAGCCAATGGCAAAGGCCTTGTTTTCGTCGTCGCACGCTAGGTACAGCAGGCGAGCGCCCGAGGCAGTGTGGCGCAGCACGTAGGCGTCCGAGTCGAGCTCGGGCACGGTCTCGCAGCGCTCGACGGCAAAGCCGTGGCAGGTGGTGCCGGGCACCAGCAGTGCGGCGGCAGCGGCGCGCGGGTCGGTTGAGGTGGTGGGCATATGCAGTCTCCTTTGACGCCCCAGCGGGGGCGAATCGAGTCGAATCCTCGAGAGTATACCCATATGGGGCGGCGGCTCTGCGACGAACTGGAGACGATGCCAGCGGATTGGACAAAGGCCCCGCGCGTTCACCGCACGAGCGTGGATTTTCGGACGAAATAATCCGTCGCAGGCCCAAATGCCGTCCAATTATCCACTCCCGCACACCTTTCGTCTCCAACCGTGAGATAAGAGATAGACGAGAGACGTATACGAAAGATGGCTGTACAGCAAAGAGCCAAACAATTAATAGTGCTGTTTGGTTGGTGATTGTTTTTTTCAGTAAAATCACTTACGAATAAAGCAAGTTGCAAACAGCTGCCCCCTTATTTCGTGCTCATTTTTAAGGCGAGAAATTGCCGTCATATGATCGGACGAGTTTCAACGATTGCGATTTAGTATTTGGCGCGGATGCATTTGGCGCGGATGCGGTCGATTCCGATGAAACGCTAGTTGACCACGCGGTAGATTTCGCTTTCTCCCAGATGCCCCGGCTATGCGCAATAAGCCGGATAACGAAGCGATTGCCGGTGCGTCTATCCATAGGGAATTCCGGGAAAGCTTCTGCGGACAGTCAAAAGATTTGTCGGTCCCAAGCGGATTAAAGGTATTTGCATAAGACGTCATTTAACTAGAGTCGATGCATATTGAATCGTTCAATGAACTTGCACGCTGTGTCCAAAAACGCCGATTGTTGTTTTAAGGGGCTTGATGAAAGACCAGAACCAAAATAATACTTGCATAGTTAGTTATATAAAGTATTATAACGTCATGGGATGAATGAAGGGTTC
>CAUASQ010000122.1 GCA_958431945.1 uncultured Collinsella sp.
CTCGCGCGCACGATGGCATAGCTCGGCACCTTTTGCGAGGGGTTCGGCAGAATGGCGTAGTGGCGCGCGATGTCGTTGCGCACCTCCCCCTCCTCGCGGCCCACTTCGTGCATAAAAGCCTGCTTGGAGCCCAGCAGCATCACGGCAAACCAGCGGGCATCCTCATCGTCGTCAAAATCGGCCACGAGCACGTCGGTGGACTCGGCTTTCTCGGCTTTGGTGAGCTCGGAGGAGATAAACTCCGCAATCTGCTGCGACAGGTCCACGAACTCGCGCTCGCCAAAGAAATAACCCTTGAGCTCGCCGCCAAACGCAGAGTTCTCGGCAAACGTGGCGCGTTTATTGTCGGCCGAGGTACGTGCGCGGCGCAGATGCGTGGTCACGAAGTTGCGCACGGTACGGCTCTCGATATCGAGCTCGCGCTGGCTCATAACGTTGACGGCAGAGTCAAAGTCCAGAATATGCAGAATCGCGTGATTGATTTTCATATACGGCATTCCGTTCTAGATCGATTTCGGCACGAACCAGTATAGCGGTCGAGCCCTCCCCGAGCGCATCGAAGATTGGTGCATCGAGGACAGGTTGCTTTACACCAATGGCTAGCGCAGGAGCTCGGACTGCCAAGCCTCGAGCTGTTCTGCCAGGCTCTTACCGGCAGCGGACATGTCGGTCTGGGGTCGTTTGGGCAGCAGCGCGCATTTAAGGATTGCCACGATGGTCTGCGAGACAAAGCGTCGCGTATCCTTGTCGAAACCTTGCGCAGCCTAGAGCATCACGGGCAGGCTCTCGCGCAGATTCCCGGCGATATCCGCAAACCGCTCAGCACCCGTAGCCTCAAACACGGAGAACAACGCATCTACAAAACGCTCGCGCTCGGCAGGCCCCACTGCAAGCAGCATCTCGCGAATGGAGCCATCAACGTATCGAGCACCGGCGGACAGGCGCTCACAGTACACGAAGTCGCGACCATCAACCACCCAGCTAAAGGGATTGTGCTGCAGCAGGCTGAACTCGGTGCTCTCAACGATGGCATAGTCCTCCTGCGTCTCGAACATCATGCCAAAAATCGACGACCGAGGTAGCGTCTTGTCGATTCGGCTGGATAGATCAGCGAAAGCGTTGCCGTTCAGAAACTCCTCGACGAAGCCCGGACCATCATGGGAATACGCCCGTTCGATTCGCTCACGGGCGACATCGGAGCACATCGCCGCACCGTATACCGCAAGGTTTCCACCCTTGGAATGACCTCCGCACAAAAGCGGCCCGTCAATCGTATCCGCTGCCTCGTCCACATAACGCGCCGCGGATTCCTGGGCCGGCACAGGACACCGGAACGCCATGTTAAAGTCCTCTTTCCAGCCCACAATCGTGCTGTCGGTCCCCCGGAAGGAAAGATAGCTAAACCCCGCCGGAAATCGGAACGTCATAGCCGCAAACTGCTCCGTCGTCTCGGCATCACTCACGGTACGATAGCCGCAAACGTGCACGCCACGGTAGCGAGGGCTTGCCGCCACGGCCTCCAACAAGGCCCTGCTCCCCTCTGGATCCCACAGGTCGCCAATCATGTCCCGGTAGCACTCGGCACGAAGCAGCTCGCGTACGTCTAGGCCCTGCCAGTTCGTCAGCTCCGCCATATCACCCGGCAAACGCAAATAGGACAGCCACGCAAAGACCAGGCTATCCACCGCGCAGAACGACCGTTCCTCAAACGGATCAAACGCCGTCTGGACATAGGTCAAAAAGTTAGGTGAATCCGACATGACTCTCCCATCAACAATGGCGCATTGGGGTAGGGTTACTTTGCACCAAAAAGGCGCCCGGACCGTGTGGACCGGACGCCTTTCATTGTAGCCTGTTGCCCAAAAGAGCTGGATTTAGCAGGAGAAGTCGACGCTGTCGATGATGTCCTTGAGGGCCTTGGCGGAGGCGGTAAGCTCATGCTGCTCGTCATCGTCCAGCGGCACGGGGACGCGGCAGACAACGCCGTCGCGGCCAACGACGGTCGGCATGGAGATGGCAAGATCAGACAGGCCGTACTCGCCCACCATGAGCGAGGAGACGGGCAGAACGGTCTGTTCATCGCGCATGACGGCAGTGCAGATGCGCTTAACGGCCATGGCGACGCCGTAGTAGGTAGCGTGCTTCTTCTCGATGATGGTGTAGGCGGAATTCTTGACGTCCTCGGCGATACGCTTCTCGGCGGCTTCGTGCTCCAGATGGCCGTGAAGCTCGCAGAAGGTGTTCAGCGGAACGCCGGCAACCTGAGCGCTGGACCAAGCGACGAACTCGGAGTCGCCGTGCTCACCCATGACGTAGGCCTGAACGTCGCGCGGATCGACCTCGACGTGGGCGCCGAGCATCTGCTGCAGACGACCGGTGTCGAGCACGGTGCCGGAGCCGATGACATGGCCCTCGGGCAGGCCGGACATCTTGATGGCGGCATAGGTCAGAACATCGACCGGGTTGGAGACGATGAGCAGAATGCCGTCGAAGCCAGACTTCTTAATCTCGGGGATAATGGACTTAAAGATGTTGACGTTCTTGTTGACCAGGTCCAAGCGGGTCTCACCGGGCTTCTGGGCAGCGCCAGCGGTGACGACGATCATGGCGGCGTCGGCGACATCGGAATAATCGCCGGCGTAGATCTTCATCGGCTCGGCAAACGTCATGCCGTGCGCGATATCCAGAGCCTCACCCTCGGCGCGGTTCTTGTCCACGTCGATGAGGACCATCTCGGAGAACAGACCGCTCTGCATCAGCGCGAACGCCGAAGACGAACCGACGAAACCGCAGCCGACAATAGCGACCTTCTTCTCGTTAACCATTAGAAACTCCCATCTCTCTCCACAAGCAAGCCGCCCGGGAACGACCCGAGCGGCTTGCCGTAATCCCAATACATCCAATCGGGACTTTGATTATGCTCCTATTCGCAGCCAAAAATCGACCGTTTACCGAAATTGTTTGCAGGATTCGTAAAATAACTGCACGAAATCGGTTTCGAGCTATTGACGAGGCGAAATAGCTTTCTAATACAGGCCCGCCTCGCGAATGGCCTCGACAGCCAAAGCAATCTGATCGGGCGGCAGGACCAGCGCCATGCGCACGTGTCCCTCGCCCGAAGGACCAAAGCTCGCGCCCGGCGTCACCACAACGCCGGCCTTCTCCATAAGCTCCTCGCAAAACGCCATGGAATCGGTGCGACCACCGGGAAGCTTGGCCCACACAAACATAGAGCCATGCGCGTTGGGACGCTCCCAGCCCAAGCCCTCAAGACCATCGCACAGGGCATCGCGGCGCTCCTGGTACTTCAGACGCTGCGCCTCGACCTCATCGCGCGGACCGTTCAGGCAGGCGATAGCAGCCTTCTGGACCGGGAAGAACATGCCAAAGTCGATCTGGCTGCGCAGCTTGGCAAAGGCCTGGACAACGTCCTCGCGACCGACCAAAAAGCCGATGCGAGCACCGGTGACGTTAAACGACTTGGAGAGCGAGAAGAACTCCACGCCCACCTCGAGCGCGCCGGGATACTGCAAAAAGCTTCCGCCCGGCTCGCCGTCAAACACGATATCGGAATACGCGTTGTCATGGACGATGAGCAGGTCGTGCTCGCGGGCGAAAGCGATGATCTCCTCGTAGACCTCGGGCGTGCCCACCGAGCCGACCGGGTTTGCGGGCAGCGACACGATCATATACTTGGCACGATCGGCCACCTGGGGATCGATACCCGCCACATAGGGCAGGTAATTATGCTCGGCGACCAACGGATAGTACTCGAGCTTGGCATCGGCGATCTTGGCGCCCGCCTCAAAGACCGGGTAGCACGGATCGGGAACCAAAATGGTGTCACCCGGATCGAGCAGGGCCAGGCCCAAATGGCCCACGCCCTCCTGCGTGCCGTTGCACGACTGCACCATAGACGGCGTAATGCCCGAAACGCCAAAGCGGCGCTCATAGTAATCGCACACGGCTTGCTTGAGTTCGGGCAGGTCGCGCAGGGCATACTTCCACATCTCGGGGTCCTGGGCCGCTTGCGTGAGCGCCTCGACCACGTGGTCGTACGGCTTAAAGTCGGGCGTGCCCACGCTCATGTTGTAAATGGTCTTGCCCTGAGCCTTCAGCGCAAGCAGTTTGTTGTTGAGCGAGGCGAAGACCTCCGCGCCAAAGCGGTCGAGACGCTGCGATGCCTGCATGGTGCCACCTTCCGATATAAAAAAGCGGCGCTCCGACAAGAGCGCCGCGCGATACGGGCCATCAGATTGCAAAAGTGTAACGCTTGCAACCCCCGTATTGGTTCAATTTAGCCAACCTTAGTCAACTGGATTGAGCGCGTCGATCTGCGCAAGCCACAGACGCGAGCTGGCGTCACTCGGCATACGCCAATCGCCGCGCGGGCTGAGCGTCACCGAACCAACCTTGGGGCCATCGGGCAGGCAGCTGCGCTTAAACTGCTGGGCAAAGAAGCGACGATAGAACGTACGCAGCCACGCGTGGACGGTCTTGGCGTCGTAGACACCCTCGAAACTCTTGAGCGCCATGCGGTAGATCTTGCCCGGCTCAAAGCCAAAACGCAGCAAGTAGTAGAGGAAGTAGTCGTGCAACTCGTACGGGCCCACCAAATCCTCAGTCTTCTGCGCAATCTCGCCGTCGCCCGTGGGCGGCAGAAGCTCGGGGGACACCGGCGTGTCGAGGATATCGAGCAAGACCTCGGCAATACGCCCGCCAAAGACATCAGCCGCATAGCGCACCAGATGACGCACAAGCGTCTTGGGCACGCTCGCATTGACGGCGTACATGCTCATGTGGTCGCCGTTATAGGTAGCCCAGCCGAGCGCCAGCTCCGACA
>CAUASQ010000123.1 GCA_958431945.1 uncultured Collinsella sp.
TGCTTATTGCTACAATTCGTACAAATATGCTTTAAACGCACGAGGAAGGAACCACATGTTTGGTTTTAAGAAAGAGCTCTACACGCCCGAGTATCAGCTTGCCGGCGACGAGTGCGCCGTTATCGAGACGTCGAAGGGTACCATCAAGGTCAAGTTTGACGGCGAGGGCGCTCCCATTCATGTCGCGAACTTCTGCGAGCTTTCCACGATGGGTTTCTATGATGGCCTTAAGTTCCATCGCTATGTTCCCGGCTTCGTCATTCAGGGCGGCGACCCCAATACCCGCGATATGTCCGGCGCCGACGTCGCTGCCGGTCTTGAGGGCCCCGATGGCATGCCCGGTACCGGTGGCCCCGGCTACTGCATCAAGGGCGAGTTTGCCACCAATCCGCGCAACAGCCATGTCGATGGTGCCCTTGCCATGGCACGCTCCATGGACCCCGATTCCGCGGGTTCGCAGTTCTACTTCTGCCTGGGTGCCCAGCATAACCTCGATTCCGGTTACACCGTCTTTGGTACCACGGTCGAGGGTCTCGATGTGATTTCGCAGCTGCGTGCCGGCGACGAGATCGTCCATGTCGAGATCGTTCACGAGTAAAGGGGACTTCCTTGAATAGCCAGCTGATCCAACAGGGCCGCGCCGCTTACCGCGCGGGTGATTTTTCCGCTGCAGCCCAGATGCTTGGGGCGGCAAAAACTCCCGATGAGATTATGGGCGAGGCCGATCACCTTCGTGGCAACGCCTTGATGCACCTGGGCATGTATGCTGAGGCCGCCGAGGCTTATGCCGCCGCCCTCAACGACGGCACCTATGGCAAGCGCGGCGCGCTGCTCACCAACCGCGGCAAGGCGCTTGCCGCCGTGGGCGACTACACGACGGCCGCTCAGGCGTTCTCTGCTGCTACGCAGGATGCTTCCTATGCCACGCCGTTCAAGGCCTATCTGGGCCTGGGTAACGCGCTGTTCCAGTCGGGCGACTATGCCAACGCGGGAACCGCCTTCCGTCAGGCCGCCATCGACGGCGCCAATCCGGCTCCTGCCGCCGCACTCGGCGAGCTCGGTCGTTGCTTCATTAAGCTTGGCCGTCCGGCGGATGCCGTGGAGACCTACCGCACGGCTATCGACTTTGCCGGCCCCCGCGACGACACGCGTGCGCTCAATGCCGGCATGGGTCAGGCGCTTTCTGCCGCCGGCCGTCCCTCCGACGCACTCGACGCCTTTAACGCCGCTACTGCCGATGGCATCTACCAGCTCACCTCCGAGCAGGCCGATGAGCTTGCCCGTGTGCACGATTCGCTTGCCGCGCTGTCTGCCCAGACGGCTATGGCCACGGCTCCGGCGCCCGCGATGGACGCTCCTGCCGTCGATCCGCTCGATCCTACGGGCGCGACCGGTCAGTTTATGCCCGATCCCTCGGACACCGGCTTCTTTACGCTGTCCGAGTCCGAGATGGTCCAGCAGGACCGTCAGGATCGTAAGCAGGCCAAGGTTCGTCGCCGCCATCGCCACACGGGTCTCAAAGTCTTCATCGTGCTGCTTCTGCTCATTTTAATCGCCGCGGGCGGTCTGGGCTTTGCCTACACGCGCGGCTTTGGCTTCCCGTCCCAGGAGTCTGTCGTTACCGATCTGTTCCAGGCTGCCGGCGACGGTGACACCGCAAAGGCCGAGTCTTGCCTGGCCTCGAGCCTGTCCGAGGACGCCAAGTCGATGATCATCTCCTCGATTCCGCAGGGTGCCACCGTGTCCGTCGAGGGCATGGATCAGTCCATGACCGAGACGACCGCTAAGGTTAAGGCATCGCTGTCCAAGGGCGGCGAGCAGGAGTACACCGTCAAATTCGTGCGCTCCGATAACCATATCGGCTGGGCCGTTTCCTCGCTCGATATGGATTTCTCGGCTGCTGACAACCAGTAGTGACCTTATGGGATTTAGCTTTGCCCGGCGCTTCACCGCAAGTGAGGTGCCGGGCTTGCGCTAGTATGATGAGCTAGTAGTTTTCCAGCAATCATCCAACACATCAGGAGTTGCGTTGTTTTCTTTGATGGATATGTTCTTCGGTAGCTATGCGGGCGATCTTGCCATCGACCTCGGCACCGCAAATACGCTTGTCTCCGTGCGCGGCAAGGGCATCGTTATTCGCGAGCCCTCTGTTGTCGCCATCGACAAGAACGACGAGCGCATCCTGGCGGTCGGTATCGAGGCAAAGCGCATGCTCGGCCGTACGCCCGGCAACATCGTGGCCGTTCGTCCCCTGAAGGACGGCGTCATCGCCGACTTCGATGTTACCGAGGCCATGCTCCGCTACTTTATCGACAAGGCGTCCGAGAAGCGCTATCCGTGGACCCCGCGTCCGCGCGTTGTCGTCTGCGTTCCCTCCGGTGTCACGTCGGTCGAGAAGCGCGCTGTCTTTGAGGCCACGATCCAGGCCGGCGCTCGCCAGGCCTACCTGATCGAGGAGCCCATGGCCGCCGCTATCGGCGCCGATTTGCCCGTCGAGGAACCCACCGGCTCCATGGTCATCGACATCGGTGGCGGTACCACCGAGGTCGCTGTTATCGCTATGGGCGGCATCGTCGTCTCGCAGTCCATCCGTATTGCCGGTGACGAGTTCGACCAGGCCATCCTCACGCACGTTCGCGATGCCTACAACCTGGCCATCGGCGAGCGTACGGCAGAGGACATCAAGATCAAGGTCGGTTCCGCCGTGCCGCTCAAGGACGAGCTCGACGTCGAGGTCAACGGCCGCGACGTGATCACCGGTCTGCCCAAGACCGTACGCATCGAGAGCGAGGAGATTCGTCGCGCACTCAACAAGCCGCTCGACGAGATGGCCAAGGCCGTCAAGGACGCACTCGATGCCACGCCGCCCGATCTTGCCTCGGACCTTATGTACTATGGCATATTGCTGACCGGTGGCGGCGCGCTGCTGCGCGGTCTCGACGTGCGCCTGCGCGATGAGACCGGTGTTTCGGTCAACGTCAGCCCCACGGCGCTCGATAACGTCGTTAACGGCTGTGCCCGCGTGCTCGAGGCCAATGCGTTTGATGGCGGCTTCGTCCAGACCAATGCTTAATTTCCAAAAGGTGGATTCCATTTGGCACGATCTTCGGGTTTCTCCACAAATCTGAATACCAAGCGACAATCAACGGGTATGCGCCCGTTGATTGTTTTCAGCCTGATTTCGGTGTTGCTGCTCACGTTTTACATCCGCGAGGGCGAGGCAGGACCGATTCATGCCGTGCGTTCGGGCGTAACGACGATTACCTCGCCGGTGCGCTTTGTGGGTTCGGCTGTGGCGGCTCCTTTCAATGCCATCGGCAACGTGTTCTCTAACCTTACGGCGTCGCAGGACACGCTCGACGAGCTCAAGAAGCAAAACGAGGAGCTGACCTCTAAGGTTGCCGAGCTCTCCGAGGCTCAAAAGACCGCCGAGCGTCTGGAGGGGCTGGTCGGGCTGCAGTCGACCTACAACCTCAAATCGACCGCTGCTCGTATCGTTGGTGCCTCGGGCGATGCCTGGACCTCGACCGTAACCATCGACAAGGGCTCTGCCGACGGCCTTACCATCAACATGCCCGTGACGAGTTCTGCCGGTGTTATCGGCCAGATTATCGAGGTATCGGCCAAAACGTCGACCGTGCGCCTGATTGGCGACGAGAACTCGGGCGTGTCCGCTATGGTGCAGGACACGCGCGCCCAAGGCATGCTGCAGGGTCAGGCTGACGGCACGCTGCGTCTTGAGTATGTGAGCGTCGACTCCGACGTTAAGGTTGGCGACATCATCGTGACCTCGGGCATCGGCGGTGTGTTCCCCAAGGGTCTACCGCTTGGCACCGTCTCGTCGGTTGAGAAATCGGCAAACGACGTGTACTACACCATTGTGGTGCGCGCTCAGACCACGGCCGAGAACAACGAGGAAGTGCTGGTCATTACCTCGCTGACCGACGAACAGTCGGCCTCGGATGAGGACGTGAGCACGGCCAACAGCACGCCGCAGGGAACGTCGCGCGATGCTGCAACCAAGACGAAGGACGAGGGCTCGGATGACAGTTCCGACACGTCCGAGACGACCGATTCTGGCTCGAACGAATAGGGGGCATGTCCATGGATCTACACGAGCAGGGGATGAGCTCCCGCACGTTTGTGATCGCCGCCATTGTGTGCGTGCTGCTGCAGGCAGGCCTGGCACCGCAGATCTCCATTGCGGGCGGTCGCGTCAACTTCATGATTATCTTGGTGTGCCTAAGCGTGTTCTCGGGCGACCCGACCCGTGCCGTCGTGTGCGGTTTTTGCAGCGGGTTGTTCTATGACCTGTCCGCTGCCGTGCCGGTGGGCGTTATGTCGCTCCTGCTGACCGTGGGTTCTTTTGCCCTGGTGCACAGCGCCGTCGGTCAGACGGGCGGTACCCCGAGTGCGCGCGGCGTCACCGTGGGCGCCTTTGCGCTCGTCATTAATGTGATCTACAGCATCATCTTGCTGTTTATGGGTTTGGAGACGAGCTTTGTTGTGGCGATCTTCGGCCATGCGCTGCCGTCCTCGATCCTGACGGGTCTGGTTGCCATTCCGTTTTTGATGTCCGGCGTCGTGCCGCAGTCCGGCTATGGATTCTCCGCACGTGGCGGACGCCAGACGGGTATGCGTTTTAAGCCCAAGACCCGCAAGCTCAAATAGGGGAGGCCCGTAGATGTCTTCCCAGTTGACGGTTATTATCGCCGGTATCGTGCTGGTTGTGGCCATCGTGGTCGCGCTGGTCATCATGCGTCGTGGCGATTCCCGTTTTACCTACGATACGCAGCATGGAACGGCCCCGCGCGCCACCGAGGGCGAGGGCAATACCGC
>CAUASQ010000124.1 GCA_958431945.1 uncultured Collinsella sp.
ATCCCACAGAAAGGATGACTCATGACCAACCCCATGCAGTTCCCCGACGGCTTTGTGTTTGGCGGCGCCACCGCTGCTTACCAGGTTGAGGGCGAGACCCGTACGCACGGCAAGGGCAAAGTGCCCTGGGACGATTTCCTGGCAGCCCAGGGTCGCTTCTCCCCCGATCCCGCAAGCGATTTCTACAACAAGTACCCGGTCGATATCGACCTGTGCCAGCGCTTCGGCATCAACGGCATCCGCGTCTCCATCGCTTGGAGCCGCATCTTCCCCAGCGGCACTGGCGAGATCAACCCCGAGGGTGTCGCCTTCTATCACGAGCTCTTTGCCACCTGCAATAAAGCCGGCGTTATCCCCTATGTCACGCTCGATCACTTCGATACGCCCGAGGCCTTTTACCAGAACGGCGGCGAGGGCTTCCTGACGCGCACGACGATCGACGCCTTTGTCGAGTACGCCAAGTTCTGCTTTGCCGAGTTCACCGAGGTCAAGCACTGGTTTACCTTTAACGAGATCCCCGCGACCGCCGAGGGCAGCTTTATCGTCGGCAACTGGCCGCACGGCGAGAAGTATCGCCTGGATAAGGCCTTCCAGCTCATGCACAACATGATGGTGGCCCATGCCAAGGCCGTCGTCGCCTTCCACGAGGGCGGCTTTGATGGCGAGATCGGCATTGTCCAGAACCTGGAGCCCAAGTATCCCCTCGACCCCAACAACGCCGCCGACTGCGAGGCAGCTCGCATGGCCGACGTCATCAACAACCGCTGGGTGCTCGACGCCACCTTCCGCGGCCACTATGCAGCCGACACCATGGAAGCCGCAACCAAGCTGGCCCATATCGCCGGCGGCGAGCTCGACGTCCGTGACGAGGACATCGCCGCGCTGACCGCCGCGCTCCCCTACAACGATTGCCTGGGCGTCAACACCTACAAGTGCCAGTTCCTGCGTGCTGCCGAGGGCGAAAACGACATCAACCACAATGGCACCGGTGACAAGGGATCCTCGCGCTGGTTCCTCAAGGGTGTGGGCGAGTCATGCGTGCGCGAAGGCGTACCCACCACCGATTGGGACTGGATTATCTATCCCGAGGGCCTCTACGACCTGCTGCTGCGCATTAAGAACGATTACCCCAACTACAAGAAGATCTACATCACCGAGAACGGCATGGGCTATAAGGACGACTTCGAGGACGGCTTTATCGACGACGCCCCTCGCATCGACTACATGCGTCAGCATCTCGCATGGATCCTCAAGGCAATCGACGGCGGCGTGAACGTCGACGGTTACTTTGTGTGGTCGCTGCAGGACCAGTTCTCTTGGACCAACGGCTATAACAAGCGCTATGGCCTGTTCTACATCGACTTTGAGACCCAGAAGCGCTATCCCAAGGCGAGCGCGTACTGGTACAAGAATGTCTCGGAGACCGGCCTGCTTATGGCCTAACTTTTGCCGCATACCCCCTGTCGGCCGCATGCGAATCCCTCCACGGGTTCGCATGCGGCCTTTTTGTTTTGGCTCGGACCTGAGCGGGCCGTTTGTCTCAATCTGTAACATCTAGCAGGGATTTTCGGCCCTAGCTGTTACAGATCAAGACAAACAGAACGCCCGAGCAGAAATATCTCAATCTGTAACACATAGCCCACTTTCGACCGTCTACCTGTTACAGATCGAGACAATAAGATAGTCAAATCCGAACTTTCCAAGCAGTTATGAACCATGGTTTCCAGTTTTCGGTATCACGAACATACTTTCGGTATCATTTAATGATATTATGATATCGAAAGTATGTTCGTGATACCGAAAGGAGCCGCATGCGCCAGTTCGATTACACCACAGTCCCAGCGGAACTCGAAGCAACTCCAATCACCAACCTCCTCCTCTCGATACGCGAGCATAAAGGCCGTCAGCTTGCTCTGAGTCAAGTCAAACCCGAGCTTCTATCGTCCCTAATGGAGGAGGCTAAGATCCAAAGCACCCGATCCTCCAACGGACTTGAAGGAATTGTTACCACCCAAAAAAGACTCAAAGCGATCATGGCGTATTCCGCCAAGCCAAGCTCCCGCGCAGAGGAAGAAATCGCTGGATACCGAGATGTGCTGTCGCTTATTCACGAGCAACACGATTCCATTCCCGTAACGCCATCGGTCATTCTGCAGTTGCATCGTGACCTCATGGCGCACACGGCAATCTCGTATGGAGGCCATTGGAAAGATGGCGATAACGAAATCGTCTCCATTGACGATCAAGGTAATCGATTTGTGCGCTTTAGGCCCCCTTCGGCTCTAGCAACCCCGGGACTTATTAAAGAAGCCTGCCAGTCCCTCAACGATGCTTTATCTCGCCAAGTTTGCGATCCCCTCCTTATATCGCTCCGCTTTATCTTCGATTTTGTTAGCATTCATCCCTTCAACGATGGCAATGGCAGGATGAGTCGGCTCCTTACAACGCTGCTGCTCGAAAAGACTGGATACGACGTTGCGCGTTACATCAGCATCGAGCGACTTATTGAAGACAACAAAGCGCTTTACTACAACGCCCTCGCTGCAAGCTCCACTGGATGGAATGAAAATCAAAACACCGAAGTACCCTTTATCCGTTTCATGCTCGGAACAACCCTGGCCGCCTACCGACAGCTCGAGCAGCGTACCTTAATTGAATCAAGCACTCGTCCCATGTCGAAGCAAGCGCGCATCGCTGTTCTATTTCAACAGAGACCCGGCGTCATTAAGAAATCCGACATCCGGTCCAACTGCCCCGATATCAGCGAGGTAACCGTTAAGCGAACCCTCGGTCAGCTTGTTAGTTCCAGCGCAATCGAAAAAACAGGAGCGGGTCGTTCGACGGGCTACATACTCAAAGACGCCCATGCTCTAGAACTATTCTTACAAGCCACAATACCCGATGGCGAGGCCGCAATAACAAAAGAGGCTCCAAAGGATAAACTCCTTAAACGTGTAAACCACACCGAGGATGAAAGCAGAGAAGGGCTCTATGAAGACTACGATTCATTCTCAATGGACATAAAGACGAAATACGGAGTCTAGTCATATCTCAGAATAGCCTCATCCTTGTTGCCCAAAGTTATTTGCGCGTCATTGTAAAGCGGTACCCCTGCGCCGGCAGGGGGGGCAGAAGTATCGCCTGCCGATCCTGCTGGAGTCGGCAATCAGATAGCGCGCATCGGCCTTGCTAAAGGCGAGCTGCTGGATACGGCCCTCGTCCATGTTGGACGTAGATATGTCACCGTCCAAGATGCCGTTGGCACCGATAAACGCCGCGTCGATGCCCAGCGCACGCAGGGCATCCTCGGCCGTTGGCCCCACAAAAGCGGCAGTGCGGCGACGGTACATACCGCCCACGAGGCACAGGTCGCAGCCCTCGCGCGCCTCGAGCAGGTTAAAGACCGAAAGCGAATTGGTCACATAGATGGAAGGCAGCTTGTCGGTGACTCGGAGAGCGCCAATGCGACCTCACGACGGTTGCGCTCATTGTCTCAATTAGATACTCAACGAAATACGGCCCCGCAGCTCAATAAGCTGCGGGGCCGTACTATACACCGACGAATCAACGACGGAGTGCATCCACTATTTGGCCAGCTCCTGAACGATCCAGTCAATTGCACCTTCGGGATCGTTGGTAAGGTCGATATACTCCTTGCCCCTTGTGGTGAGCAGTTTAATTCCAAGGCGATCGGTATCGGCCTTCATAGCGTCATAGTACATGCGTGCCTGGGGCGCCAGAACAATCACGTTGTACTGATCCATCGTCTCATAGTGGCTTCCGTACGCACCGGACTGAGAAACCAGATCGATACCCTTAGCAGCGGCACCTTCGCGAAGAGCATTTGCCAAGAGAGTCGAAGTGCCGGCACCCTGGCAAAGCACAAGCACGCGGATCTGCTCCGCCTTGTCCTTTACCGCCTCGAGAGCTTTTGCGACATTTTCCTGTTCGGCAATAGCATCTGCATCCGAGTTTCCTGCAGTCTCCTTTGCAGACTCTTCCAAACAAAGCTGATGGTCATACGCCTTGCAGAACGGATAGTAAATCACAAAGTCAACGACCAACAGCACTGCCATCAATACGAGAGAACGCAGATCGAGACCCGTGGTGAGGAATGCACCGATTGGGCCGGGAAGCGCCCACGGCATGGTATACATGGGGGCGTTCATTCCAATGACGTCAATGAAAAATTTACCGATAATGGCGTTGACCATAGGAGCCACTAGGAAGGGCACGAACATATAGGGATTGAGAACAATCGGCATACCGAAGATAACGGGCTCGTTAACTCCAAAAATCACCGGGATAATCGATGCCTTGCCCATAGCTTTAAGCTGCTTGGAGCGCATAAACATGATCAGGATAATAGGAACGATGAACGTGCAGCCAGAACCGCCCAGACCGCCGATGAAGCTTGTAAAGTCCTGCGTGAGAGCAATTGACGGGTGTCCACCTGCTTGGAAAACCTCAAGATTGGTAACGGTATTGCCGTAGAGCGCAGCATTGATCGGACTCATGACAACCGAAGCACCGTGGATACCCATAAATTGGAAAAGCGCGACCGCGCCTTCGATAAGCGCCATGCCAGGATAGGTGTCGACCGCGGAGAACAGCGGCGAGATGAGAGCGGATACCAAATTGGCGAACGGCACAGCAAGCAGCTTGCGGCTCGCAAGATCGATAAAAGCGCACGCAAGGATCGAAAACCCAAATGCAAAGATATCGCGAAAACTCTGCGCAATAGAGCCAGGGACCTCTTTGGGAAGCTTGATCGTCACATTATGGCTAATGCACACCTTATAGATATTAACGGTCAAGAATGCGG
>CAUASQ010000125.1 GCA_958431945.1 uncultured Collinsella sp.
ATCGATTGTCGCACGAAAAAGGGCGGCGGACCCAATTGGATCCGCCGCCCTTGGCGTTTAGAGACGGCTGGCAGATTTTAAGGCATGTCCCAAAAATCTACTCGGCGTCGGGGACCTCATAGGTGGCCGCCGGCGTGTTGTCGCACACGACGGTAAAGCCGCCGTCCTTGTCGACATCGACCGTCACCTGATCGCCCTCGTGCACCGTGCCGTCGATGATAGCGGCCGCGATGGCATCCACGACCTCGCGCTGGACCAGACGCTTGAGCGGACGGGCGCCAAAAACCGGGTCCAGGCCGCCCACGGCGAGCATCTGCTTGGCCGCCGGGGTGATGGCAAGCGTCATGCGCTCCTTGGCCAGGCGTGCGCGGACGTCGGCAAGCTGGATGTCGACGATTTTCTCGATCTGCGCCATGCCGAGCGGATGGAACACCACGATATCGTCGATACGGTTGAGGAACTCGGGGCGGAAGGTCTGAGCCATGGCGGCGTCGACCTGATGGCGCATCTCCTCCTCGTCCTTACCGGACAGATCGGCGATGGCCTTGGAGCCCACGTTGGACGTCATGATGATGATCGTGTTCTTGAAGGACACTTGGCGGCCCTGACCGTCGGTCAAACGGCCGTCGTCGAGCACCTGCAGCAGCACGTTGAAGACATCCGGATGAGCCTTCTCCATCTCGTCGAGCAAGATCACGGAGTACGGACGACGGCGCACGGCCTCGGTGAGCTGGCCGCCCTCGTCGTAGCCCACATATCCCGGGGGCGCACCGATCAGACGCTGGACGCTGAACTTCTCCATGTACTCGGACATGTCGATACGCACGAGCGCGCGCTCGTCGTCGAACAGGCACTCGGCAAGCGCCTTGGCGAGCTCGGTCTTGCCCACGCCGGTGGGGCCCAGGAAGAAGAAGCTGCCGATGGGCTTGTCCGGATCGGAGAGACCCGCACGGCTGCGGCGCACGGCCGCGGCCACGGCGGACACGGCCTCGTCCTGGCCGATGACGCGCTTATGCAGCTCGCCCTCCAGGCCCTTGAGCTTGTCGAGCTCGCCCTGCATCATCTTGGACACGGGCACGCCGGTCCAGGCACTCACGACCTCGGCAATCTCGTCGGAGGTCACCTGCTCGTTGAGGCCCTCGCCGTCCTGCTCCTTTTGTGCCTCGAGCGCAGCCTCGGAATCCTGAATCTGCTGCTGCAGGCCCGGGATAACGGAATAGCGTAGCTCGGACGCACGGCCCAGATCTCCGTTGCGCGTCGCGCGTTCCTCTTCGCTCTTGGCCTCGTCGAGTTGCCCCTTGAGCTCTTGCACGTGGTCGATAGCGTTCTTCTGGTTGAGCCAGCCGGCCTTTTGCACGTTGAGCTTTTCTTGGACCTCAGCGATCTCTTGGCGCAGAGCCTCCAGACGCTCCTTGGAGGCCTCGTCGGTCTCCTTCATGAGCGCCTGTTCCTCAATCTGCAGCTGAGTGAGCTGACGCGTGGTGGCATCGATCTCGACCGGCATGCTGTCGAGCTCCATGCGCAGGCGGCTTGCCGCTTCATCGACCAGGTCGATGGCCTTGTCGGGCAGAAAACGGTCGGCGATGTAGCGATCGGAGAGGTCGGCAGCTGCCACGAGCGCGCTATCGGTGATATGCACGCCGTGGAAGATCTCGTACTTCTCCTTGAGGCCACGCAGGATGGAGATGGTGTCCTCGACGGTAGGCTCGCTCACCATAACAGTCTGGAAACGACGGGCGAGTGCCGCGTCCTTCTCGATGTACTTGCGGTACTCGTCGAGCGTAGTCGCTCCGATCGCGTGCAGGTCGCCACGGGCAAGCGCCGGCTTCAGGATGTTGCCGGCGTCCATGGAGCCCTCGGTGGCACCCGCGCCCACGATGGTGTGGAGCTCATCGATGAACAGGATGACCTTGCCCTCGGACTTTTGCACTTCCTTGAGCACGGCCTTCAAGCGGTCCTCGAACTCGCCACGATACTTGGCGCCGGCGACCAGCGCGCTCATGTCGAGCTCGATGAGGTCGCGATCGCGCAGGGTGCTCGGCACGTCGCCGGCCACGATACGCTGGGCGATGCCCTCGACGATGGCCGTCTTGCCGACGCCCGGCTCGCCGATGAGCACGGGGTTGTTCTTGGTGCGGCGGGACAGAACCTGAATGGTACGACGGATCTCGTCGGTACGGCCGATGACCGGGTCGAGCTTGCCGGCACGGGCAAGGTCGCAGATATTGCGGCCGTACTGCTCCAGCGCCTCAAACTGGGTCTTGTCCTCGGCAGACGTCACGCGGTCATCGCCACGCAGCTCCTCGTAGACTTGCTCGATGCGCTCCTTGGTGACGCCGGCGTCGCGCAGAACACGGCCGGCCTCGCCCTTGTCCTCGGCAAGCGCCATCAGCAGATGCTCGGTCACCACAAAGCTGTCGCCCATCTTGGTGGCCTTCTTTTCGGCCTTCTCGATAACGCGGACGAGCTCATTGGACAGGCCCATCTGCTGGCCCTCGCCCGAAACCTTGGGCGCGCGGTCGATGGCATCTTGTGTGGAGCGTGCAAGCTGGGCCGGGTCGGCGCCGATGCGCTCGATGATCACGGAGATATTGCGCTCGCCGGCACCAAGCAGGGCAGACAGCAGGTGAATCGGCTCCACCGCGCCGGCCTGCGCGTCGGCAGCCGTGCTCATGGCGGTCTGCAGCGCCTCGCGCGACGTCATTGCTAGCTTATCGATTCTCATGGAATCACCTCTCTTGGGGCGGCCGCCCTACGGGGCGGCTTCACGTTGTTCGAGAAGTATTGTTGCCAGCTTTGTACGATCTTATACACAAATCTAAGTCTCTATATATAAGATTTTCTGAGTGATTGATGGATAGGGTACTGAGATGTCAGCCCACCGCTGCCCAGGTGCACTACCGTCTCGATCTGTAACATCTAGCAGCCATTTTTGATCCTAGATGTTACAGGTCGAGATGAAATGACCAGCGGCACCCGTTTATCTAAATCTGTAACATCTAGTCAGCAAATAGAGCTCTATCTGTTACAAATCGAGACGAACAGAAAACACCCGGATCAAAAATCTAAATCTGTAACACCAGGCCCACTTTTAGCGGCCAAGATGTTACAGATCGAGACAGACCGAAAACCACCACAAAGAGGGCACCTTTGTGGTGGTCGCGGTCTCTACTCCTTCGCCGAACCCGTACTTCCCGATTCGACGGTCCAGGGCATCTCATCCTCGAACAGCCATGTACGGGCAGACCCACTATCGCGTGCAGTCTGCGGGTCAGGCAAGCAGGTCTGTTTATAGGCATCTTGGATACACTGACCCATAAAATCGTTGAGCTCGGTCTGGTCGCCCTCCATGACATAGGCGACATCGCCGTCCATGATGTAGATGCCCGGACCCTCATTGCCCTCGTAGCCCGGATCGTACGAGACATCACATAACTTTGCGCCGTTTGCAGTGTCCAGCTCGATGGAAGAGTGGCATCCGCCAACCATGTCGTTCGCTTTTGCCCGATAGGACGCATATCCGTACCAACGCTTAAATGTTTTGCCCTTGAGTAGCTCAGACGCCCTATCGATCAGGCTTGTATCCGTGGTATAGCGCATGGCCCCAAGCTGAATACGCGGATAATTGCTAATACCCAGCACAGCCGGCTGCTCATCAAAATCAACGGTAATGGTCTCGGGCTTGTCGTCGCCGGTCAGAAGTTCGACAGATTGAGTCACAGGCTTGACCACCGGCTCCGTCACCGCAGCAGGTAGAAATGCCATACCGACAGCGCCCGCGCCAACCACAGCGATCGCAAACGCCAAGACAATCAATCCAATACGGGCAGAACGGCTCACGGCAAAACACCCCACAATGCAAACCTTCGCCACCTGCACTAATGATACTGCCAGCTAACACTATTACCAAAAGAAGCCGCGTGCTCCTCACCACCACAAGGGGGACAGGCACCTTTGTGGTGGTTTTCGACGCTAACGGTCGACCATCTCGCGCCATGAGATTAAACTTGAATTGTTCTCTGAACATATCCATTTCTGCCTATCCTCAACAGATCTTTGTCTCGAGGAGCGCATATGAAGCCGTCTCATTCCACCGGTCGCAACGTCATCGCCATTCTCGCCATACCCATCGTGATGCTCTTCCTTATCGTCATCACGCCCTTTTCTTTTGGTATCGCCTCGCCCTTCGATCTTTGCGGGATGATCGACGCCGGCTCGCGTGCCACCTCGCTCTCCTTTGTCTGCCGTGGCGTGTTCTACGAATATGCAATTCCCACCGGAAGTTGGCAGTCCAAGTTACCGTTGCTCGGCAAGGTCGACGGATGCTCCCCCTATTTCTGCCTTGAACCTCAGGCGCTAAACTATCTGATCGACGACCAGCCACTCGACTCCATCACCCTCGCCTACGACTACGCACCAAACACCGATGAGCGCCACATGAACCAAGTCCTCGACAAGCTGCTTGGACAGTGCGGGCTCACCGCGGAAGCCGGTCGAACCATCTATAGCAACCGGAAATTAAAGCGAACAGAACTCCGCCGTGTCGGAAAAATCAAAGGGCGAAACGGGGCCGCCTACTGGGATGCCTGGGCAACACGCGACAAGGGCGAATTCGGACACAGCACCTATATGGTCACTGTCTACACCAAAGACGGAATTAAGGACAATGTTGACGATTTCGCGTCATCCAAACTCGGCATCCCCAAAACAATCAAGCCCGCCAGCCCAGATGAAATCCTGTAGAGACGCTCATTAGAATGTCGTTCAGCGAGCACGGCAGCATCGAGCTCGCCCCCC
>CAUASQ010000126.1 GCA_958431945.1 uncultured Collinsella sp.
CATCATTGTCGCAGCCCCGACCCGCGGTCACGAGCGGGGGCTCCTGTCTTTTTAGTGCCCTCGGATTGGGTCATAGTGTCTGTCGTTGCCAAAACATCGGCGTTGCCTTGGTCCGGACTAGTCGTTGGGTAGTCATTGGGGACGTTTTTAAACGACTAGTCAAACAAGAACCTCCCCAAAGACTACCCACAAAGCGAGAGTGGATGTCGTCATTTTGCGGCACTTGGGGACGTTCCTTTTGTGCCGGCAGTTTGGGACACTCCTTGCGTTAAGAGGCTGGCGTGCGTCAACCTGTTCTCATTGCAGCAAAAAATCGCCCCGTTCTCGGTTGAGGACGGGGCGATTCGTCTTTTGGGCTTATGCAGCCAGGCTTATGCAAAGCGGGCGACGAGCTTCTGCAGGACGTCGGTCATCTTGACGAGTGAACTGACCGGGACGAACTCGTTGACGCCGTGGTAGCAATAGCCGCCGGTGGAAAGGTTGGGGCAGGGCAGACCGCGGAATGACAGCTGGGCGCCGTCGGTGCCGCCGCGAATCGGCAGCACTTGGGGCTCAACGCCGCAGGCAAGGTAGGCTTCCTTGGCAACATCAATAAGCTCGGGATAGTCACGAACGATCTCGGCCATATTTCGATACTGCTGCTTAATCTCGACCGTCACGCGCTCCTCACCCAGACGCTGGTTGAGCATCGAGGCGGCGGCATCAACAAGGTCGAGTTTCTGCTGGAACTTGGCGGCGTCATGGTCGCGGACGATATAGCGCGCTGTGGCGTGATCGACGGTCGCAGATACACCCTCAAGGTGATAAAAGCCCTCGTAGCCTTCCGTATACTCCGGGCGCTGCACGTAGGGGAGCAACGCGTTGAAGTCACAGAACAGATTGCCTGCGTTGACCATACGGCCCTTAGCGTCGCCCGGGTGGATGGACTGGCCCTCAAAGCGGACGGTCGCCTCGGCGGCGTTAAAGCACTCCCACTCCAGCTCGCCGATGGGGCCGCCGTCGACCGTGTAGGCGTACTTGCAGCCAAAGGTATCGATATCCAACAGCTCGGCTCCGTGGCCGATCTCCTCGTCAGGGCAGAAGCAAATGCCGAGTGCGGGATGGGGCAGAGAAGGGTCCTGAGCGATACGCGCGACAAGCGACATGATCTCGGCGACGCCTGCCTTGTCGTCCGCGCCCAGCAGCGTGGTGCCATCGCTGCAGACCAGGTCCTCACCCGCGAGGTCATTCAGGGCGGGAAGCTTGGCGGTACTCATGGCAACGGGCTTACCGTCAACCGTGCCGCAGACCAGGTCGCCGCCTTCGTAGTGTACGATGTGCGGCTTCACGCCGGCGCCCGGTGCAACTTCGGTGGTGTCGAGATGGGCGATCAGGCCCAGGGCGGGCTTGTCCTCAGCGCCCGCACTTGCGGGGATATGCGCGCAGACATAGGCGTGCTCGGTCACGTGGGCATCTTCCGCACCAAGCTCGCGCAGCTCTTCAGCCAGCACGTTGGCAAGGTCAAACTGAACGGCGCTCGAGGGTACCTGGTCGCAGTTTGCATCCTCGGACTGCGTGTTGATCTGGACGTAGCGCAAAAAGCGTTCGAGGACATCGGGGCTCGTGGTGGTGTTTTCCATAAAGACCGCTCCAATCTTGGTCGTCGTGTGCAACAAGAACTCTAGCACGGTATGCCACGGCATACCACGACGCTTGGATGGGGTAGAATCAGCCATTGAATGCAGAAGGGACGGAAGATCATGGATACGACAAATAGCTCGCGCGAACTACATCTGACGGTGGCGAACGAAGACTACTTGGAGTGCATGGTTCGCATTGAAAGCGAAGAGGGGGAAACCAACGGCGTGCGATCGGTCGACATCGCGCAGCGCCTTGGCGTCTCCAAGGCATCGGTCAATAAAGCGGTTTCGGCGCTCAAGGCATCCGAGCTTGTCGAGCAATCGCACTACGGCAAGGTAATCCTGACCGATCGCGGTCGCGAGGTTGGCACGGCTATCTGGTACCGTCATCGCCTCATCCGCACGTTTTTGGTTCAGGAGCTCGGTGTCGAATTTGAGCGAGCCGATTCCGAGGCCTGCATGATGGAGCATGCGCTATCCGAGGACACGATGAGCCGCTGGCTCGCCTATCTCGAAAAGCAGGGAATCAGCGTCGAGGAATAGCGGGATATATATGGATACGAGTTATTACAACCGCTTTGGTGCCGAGGAACTTACGCGCCGCTTGTCGAGCGAGACCTTGTTGGCGCAGGGCCCCATGGGCAGTGTTCTGTTGAGTGAGTACGATGCCGCCGACATTCCACCGGCGTTTTGGAATCTGGCAGAGCCGCAGACCGTTTCTCGTATCCATCGCTTGTATGTCGCCGCCGGCGCGCAGGTGCTCATTACCAACACCTTTCAGGCATCGAGCTATGCCCTCAAGCACGACCAGATTGCGCCGTCCGTGGCGGAGGTCAATCGCGGGGCCGTCGACGATGCCCGCCAGGCGCACCCTCAGCTGCTGCTAGGCTCGATGGGCCCGATCGGTATTGAGTGGTTTGCCGAGGACTCTGCCGAGTATCGTGAAATCCGAGGCATTGCGCGCGAACAGGCGCACGCCTTGCTCAACGCCGGCGTTGACGGTCTGCTGATCGAGACGGTGACGTCTATCCGTAATTTGCAGCCCATGCTTGCCGGCGCCCGAGATGCCGCCGATGGCATGCCTGTTCTGGTGAGTTTTGTCGTTGACGATAAAGGCGACCTGTTGGGCGATGGCCTCAACATCGAGGCAGCCGTTTTGTACGCCGAAAAACACGGCGCAAATTCGGTTGGTGTTAATTGCTGTTCGCTTGCGGCCGCGAACGCGGCGGTGCCCAGGATGGTTGCATCGGCGACTACTCCCGTCACGGTGCGTCCCAACGTAGGCGATCCGGTCCAGACTCAGGATGGCCCCGTATGGCACGAGAACCCCGAAGCTTTCGCGCGCGCATGCATCGAATGGAGACATGCCGGTGCCGCAATGGTGGGCAGTTGCTGTGGAACCACGGCAATCACTACGGCCGCGATGGCCGAGGCGCTCGATATATAAAGGGCAAACCGCTCCATACGGGGCGGTTTTTTATTGCTTGCATGTCCTCGGCAGCATTTGCCCAAATGGTGAATGCTGGTGCCGGCAGGTTGCCGAGTCAATGTTGCGGGTATACCCCATGCGTACCATGATCCAAACACTGTGAGGTGTCTGCGCGTGTGCGCGATAATTCATTTTGGAACTGACGGTTGGCGCGCTCGCGTCGATGAGGACTTCACTGCCGATAACGTTGCCCGTATCGCCGATGCCGTCGGCGAGTTGTGGCAAAAGACCAATCCGGGCAAAACGGTATATATAGGGTTCGACACCCGGCTCCTGGCGCGCGAGTTCGCTGAGCTTGCGGCGGGCGTGCTAGCAGCGCACGGGCTAGACGCCGTGCTCGCTTCGCGACCTGTCCCGACCCCTGCCCTTACGTGGGCGGCGGCTTATGACGGTGAAGCGTGCGGCGCGCTCATGGTGACGGGGTCCCATCATCCGCAGGGCTATCTGTGCCTCAAGATTCGCATGGGTGACGGCTCGACCGCCAACCAGGATGTCATCGAAGAGCTCGAAGAGACTATGGCTCCCGAGCCAATGGGGATCGAGGGGCAATATCGCACCGCGGATATCATTCCTGACTATATGCAGGCGGTGGCATCGTTTGTCGATGCCGAAGCCATCCGCGCCGCGCACTTGCGCGTGGTTGTCGATCCCATGGGCGGCGCAGCCCAGGGCTATCTAGCCGACTTGCTGCGCGAGCTTGGCGTTGAGGTGCACGAGATTCACGCCGGGCAGGCGTCTGACCAAGAAGATATCTGCCCCGACCCCGTTGAACCGTGGGTGGACGCTTGCGAGCGCACGGTTATCGAGGACGGAGCTTGCGCTGGCCTGGTGACCGACGGCGACGCCGACCGTATCGGCGCGGTTGACGAGCGCGGCAGATATATACATCCGCATCAGATCATGGCGCTCGTTTTGGGCGACTTGGTTCAATTTCGTAATTTGGAGGGGCGCGTCGTCGTCAATCTTTCATGCTCGACGCTCGTGCGTCGCATTGCCGAGGCGCTTGGCTGCCGCGTGACCGTCAAACCAGTCGGTTTCAAATATATAGCGGCGGAGATGAAGAAGGGCGGCGTCCTCATGGGCGGCGAAGAAGCCGGTGGTATCGGCATCGCCGCGCATATGCCCGAGCGCGATGGAATCCTCGCCTGTCTGATTCTGTGTGAGCTTATGGCAAAGACGGACGCGCCTTTGGGCGTTCTGGTCGACCAACTCGAGGACAGTTTTGGTAAGACGAGTTACGGTCGACGCGACTTGCGCCTTGAGGCCGAAGATGCCGAAACGTTACGAACCCTGCTGCCGGGCGTAAACCCCAAGTCGATTTGTGGCAAGGTGCCGCAAAACGTTAGTCATATGGACGGCTTGCGTCTGTCATTCGAGGATGACACGTGGCTGCTGGTCCGTCCTAGCGGGACCGAACCAGTGGTGCGCGTCTACGCCGAGGGGTTCTCGGTGGAAGAACGTGATGGGTTGCTCGATGCTGGCTGTGCTTTAGCTAGGGGGACGTATCCGCTTTAACCATGAGACTGCCTTATATAAAGAGATGCTCGGCGAGCGGTAGTTAACGGCTGGCAAACGTTAGTCGGATCACAAGATGTGTAGGAAATGTGTACGCCCAGATTCCCGCCCACGGCGCCCCTCCGGTCTGGCAATATATCTCCTTGCCGCGCGGC
>CAUASQ010000127.1 GCA_958431945.1 uncultured Collinsella sp.
CAGTACGTGCGCCTGTCCGACGAGCGTGCCGCGCGCGAGCAGAACCGCTACCTCACGCTGCGCGACTTTGCCAACCTGTGCGTCAAGAACATCGCGGGCGGCGACGCGCTCACCTCGCATGCCTCTGCCTGCCTGCCCGTTTCGCCTCCGCCGTTTATGGCCGGCATTGCCGAGGTCGAGGTCGACAAGGCCACCGGCAAGGTGACTGTGGTGGACTATGCGGCGGCCGTGGACTGCGGCACCGTGATCAACGAGGCGCTCGCGCGCGTCCAGGCCGAGGGCGGCATTGCCCAGGGTATCGGCCACGCGCTCTACGAGATTGTTGAGCATGACGATCGCGGCCGCCTGCGCACCGGCAACTTTATGAGCTACAAGCTGCCCACGCGCCTGGATATCGGCAGCATTCGCGTGGCCTTTGAGCCGAGCTACGAGCCGACGGGCCCGTTTGGCGCCAAGTCGATCGGCGAGGTCGTCATCAACACGCCGCTCGCCGCCGTGGCATCGGCCGTGGCACACGCCACCGGCCATCAGGTACGCTCGCTGCCCATCACGCCCGAGAAGGCCCTGCTGGGGGAGTAGCGGGTCGGCGAACAAGTCGTAATGGGCGGGGCGGGGCAACTCGTCTCGCCTTTCGCACTCGTGGTGAGGTCGTGAGCCTGTAAAAGGTGTGCGTGCGCTTGTCGTTCGTATCTGCTATCATTCCTAATCTGTGCGCTCATGCGGGCGTGGCGGAATTGGTAGACGCGCCAGATTTAGGTTCTGGTGGGATTCCCGTGAAGGTTCGAGTCCTTTCGCCCGCACCAACGCACCAGCGTCGGCCTCGGTCGCCGCGACACTTTGTTGCATAAAGGTACCAGCACCTCAGATAAGCTGGGCAGTATGAGGAGGAACGTGTTGAACATCACCGCTTCTGACGTCAAGGACGCCAAGCTCACCGCTACGGTCACCATCCCGGCCGCCGACGTCGACGCCGCGATCAAGAAGGCCTACAAGGACACCGCCAAGAAGTACCGCTTCCCGGGCTTCCGCGCCGGCAAGGCTCCCCGTCCGGTCATCGACTCCGCTCTTGGCGCCGAGGCTACCCTCGCTCAGGCCACCAACGACCTGATCGCCGCCAACGAGCCCGCCGTCCTCAACGAGCTGGACATCGTCCCCACCAAGAACGGTGACTACAAGGAGCTCGACCTCGCCAAGGATCACGAGGACTACACCTACACCGTCGAGTTCTCCCTGCGTCCTGCTGCTGAGCTCTCCTCCTTCGACGCTGTCGAGATCGAGATGCCCCCTGCGGAGGTCACCGAGTCCGAGATCAACAACCAGGTCGAGATGCTCCTCAACTACCGTGCCACCTTCGAGGGCGTCGAGGGTCGCGCCGTCGAGGCCGAGGACTACGTCACCGTCGACCTCAAGGCCGTCGAGAACGCTGACAACTTTGCCGCCGAGGGCCGTATGCTCATCGCCGGTAGCGACAGCAACCCCAAGGAGTTCAACGAGGCCCTGATCGGCGCTAACGTTGACGACGTCAAGACCGTTACCTGGACCGACGAGGTCGAGGAGGGCGAGGAGGCCGAGACCCACACCGTCGAGGTCACCGTCAAGGGCATCAAGGTCCGCAACACCCCCGAGCTCACCGACGAGCTCGTCAAGTCCGACTTTGGCTTCGACAGCATCGATGCCATGCGCGACGCCATCAAGATCGAGATCGAGCAGGACAAGGCTTCCCGCCTGCCGGCCGAGAAGGAGAACCGTTGCGTCTCCGCTCTCGCCGAGCGCCTGCAGCTCGACGAGATGGATGCCGACTACGAGCAGTCCGTCTTTGAGGAGCTTGGCCAGAACTTCCTGTCCAACCTCGCTGCCCGCGGCATGACCCTGGACACTTGGCTGCCCGCTTCCGGCCTGACCATGGAGCAGTTCATCGGCGACCTTCACAAGCAGGCCAACGACGTTGCCCGTGAGTCCCTGGCTCTGGACGCCCTTGCCCGTGAGCTCAAGATTGAGGTCACCGAGGACGACATCAACGCCGAGTTCGAGAAGGCTGGCGTCAAGGACGTCGAGGCTTCCAAGGCTGAGTTCATCGCCGATGGCCGCATGCCTGCTGTCCGCGAGTCCATCCGTCGCTCCAAGGCCGTCGACCACCTGGTCGAGAACGCCAAGGTGACCGAGGTCGACGAGACCGCCAAGGACGCCGAGTAATTCTCGCCACCTTGCCCGCGAGCGCATGCGTGCGCCCGTGATGGGGTAAAGTTATACACCGGTTATCCGGTTGCTTCGTACGGTGCCAGCCAATGCATAGCATGCGGGCACCGTACGTTTATCTAGAACCAATTTGGTCCGCAAGAGAGAAATGGAGATGCGTATGATCGCCAAGTTCGATTCCGCCCTCGTGCCATACGTTATCGAGCAGACGCCGCGCGGCGAGCGCAGCTACGATATCTATTCGCGCCTGCTCAACGACCGCATCATCTTCTTGGGCGAGGAGATCAACTCCGTCAGCGCCAACCTGGTCGTTGCCCAGCTGCTGCATCTTGAGAGCCAGGATGCCGAGAAGGATATCTCGCTCTACATCAATTCGCCCGGTGGCGAGGTCTACTCCGGCCTGGCGATTCTGGACACCATGAACTTCATCAAGCCGCAGGTCTCGACCATTTGCGTCGGTATGGCCGCGTCTATGGCCGCTGTGCTGCTTTCGGCCGGCGCCAAGGGCAAGCGCTTCTGCCTGCCGCACTCCAAGGTCATGATTCACCAGCCCAGCGGCGGTGCCCAGGGTCAGCAGACCGAGATCGAGATCGTGGCCGAGGAGATCAAGAAGACTCGCCGCGAGCTCAACCAGATCCTGTCCGACGCCTCGGGCCAGCCCATCGAGAAGGTCCAGGCCGATACCGAGCGCGACAACTACCTGACCGCTGCCGAGGCCCTCGACTACGGCCTGATCGACCGTATCGTCACCTCGCGCGATCTCGCCGCTAAGGACGCCTAGGATGGCAGGTAACATGCAGGACAACTTTGACGAGAACGGCAACCCCATCCGCTGCTCCTTCTGCGGAAAAGAGCAGGGCCAGGTTCGTCGCCTCGTAAAGGGCCCGACCAACATCTTTATCTGTGACGAGTGCGTCGCCGCCTGTTCCGAGATTCTGGAGGAGTCGCTGGCTTCGGACTTTATGGACGCTGCCCGCAACGGCAAGCTGCCGGGTTTCCTCAACGACCACGGCCAGGCTGCCGGGCAGCCCTCTATGGACCCCGAGGCCGAGGGCTTTGAGCTCGAGGACGACCGCCAGGTCATCACGCATGTGCCGACGCCGCACGAGATCTATGACGAGCTTTCGGCCTATGTTATGGGTCAGGAGGACGCCAAGCGCGCCATGTCGGTGGCCGTGTACAACCACTATCGCCGCGTGATCGAGGGCGGCGCCGCGCTTTCGGCCTTTGACGACGGCGTGGGCTCGCAGTTCGACGACGATATGGACGAGGTAGAGCTCGCCAAGTCCAACATCCTGCTGCTCGGTCCCACCGGTACCGGCAAGACCCTGTTGGCCCAGACGCTCGCGCGCATCCTCGAGGTGCCGTTTGCCATCGCCGATGCCACCGCGCTTACCGAGGCCGGCTACGTGGGCGAGGACGTGGAGAACATCTTGCTCAAGCTCATCAATGCTGCCGATGGCGACATTGAGCGCGCACAGGTTGGCATTATCTACGTGGACGAGATTGACAAGATCGCCCGCAAGGCCGAGAACCTCTCCATCACCCGCGATGTTTCGGGCGAGGGCGTTCAACAGGCGCTGCTGAAGATTCTTGAGGGTACGGTGGCAAGCGTTCCGCCCACCGGCGGCCGCAAGCATCCCCAGCAGGAACTGCTGCAGATCGATACGACCAACATCCTGTTTATCTGCGGCGGTGCCTTTGTGGGCTTGGACAAGATCATCGCCGACCGCGTGGGCAACAAGGGCGTGGGCTTTAACTCCGAGATCGCCGGCCCCACCTCGGTCGACGAGAACGACCTGCTGCGCCAGGTGCTCCCGCAGGACCTCAACGCCTTTGGCATGATCCCCGAGTTTGTGGGACGTACGCCCGTCGTCACCCAGACGCAGGCGCTCGACGAGGACGACCTGGTGTCGATCCTGACCGAGCCCAAGAACGCCGTGGTGCGTCAGTACCGCAAGATGTTCCAGCTCGAGGACGTTGAGCTTGAGTTTGAGGACGCCGCCCTGCACGAGATCGCCCGCATGGCGCTTGCCCGCAAGACCGGCGCCCGCGGCCTGCGCTCCATCTGCGAGGACGTTCTGCAGCAGACGATGTTCGACCTGCCCAGCGAGGAGGGTGTCGCCAAGGTCATTGTGACCGAAGCCTCCGTAAAGGGCGAAGAGCAGCCCCAGCGCATCTACGGCTAAACCAGCCTAAAACGTGTTTGCAAATAGCCTCCGACCACCCGCGGTCGGAGGCTATTTTATATATACGCAATAACCCCAACTACCTGTGTTATTCTGTGTGTTTGTTTAAAGTCTCAGCAAAGTCCATTCAGACTGAAGTAATCGATACCTAAGGGGAGGAATGTAGGCCCGATTTTCGTAGATTCCGCACGAGCCGAAGACCACTTAATGTGGTCTTCGTGCGAGCCAGGACTTGACCGAGCGAAAATCGGGCCTACATCCCTCCCCGATGGGCAAGGGAGAGATATATGGAAGAAATGCCCAAGAACTACGATCCGTCGACCAACGAGCCGGCGATCCTGCAGAAGTGGCTCGACGGCGGCTACTACAAGCGCCG
>CAUASQ010000128.1 GCA_958431945.1 uncultured Collinsella sp.
TCGGTAAAGGTCTCGACGTACTCGCTAAACGGCGCGGCCTTCTCGCGCTCGCGGTCGACATGCGCCACCTCGCGGCTCGCGTTGTCGTAGCTCTCGATCACGACATCGTCGCGGTCGAGCGCGGTGTAGCGGCGCTGATTGCGGCCGATGGTGAGCGTGGAGCCCGGCTGCACAAAGCGATGGATGGACACGGCGGCCTCGTGACCGGCGGCGATGGCATCGATGGCAAAGCTCGGGCCGGTGTAGACGTCTCCGCCCACAAAGATGTCGGGCTCAGCGGTCTGATAGGTCTGAGGATCGGCAAGGGCGCCCTGGCCGCGGCCAAGCTCCACCTTGGAGCCAGCCAGCAGGTCGCCCCACACAATGGACTGGCCAATCGACATGACGACACGGTCGGCATCGACACGGCGCAGATCGTTCTCGTCGTACTCGGGCGCAAACCGACCCTCGTCGTCAAAGACACGCGTGCAGCGCTTGAAGGTGATACCACACACACGACCGGCCTCGTCCAGGTGAACCTCCTTGGGGCCCCAGCCGCAACTGATGTGGGCGCCGTCCTCAACAGCCTCGCGACGCTCCTCCTCGCTAGCGGGCATCTGGGCCTCGCTCTCCAGGCAGAACATCTCAACGTGCTCGGAACCCAAACGGCAGGCGTTGCGCGCGACGTCGATAGCCACGTTGCCGCCGCCCACCACGATGGTGCGGCCGGGCAGCGCATCGATCTTGCCACTGTTGACCTCGCGAAGGAAGTCGACGGCCACGGTCACGTCCTCGGCATCCTCACCCGGAATGCCGGCAAGGCGGCCGCCCTGGCAGCCAATGGCAACGTAGAAGGCCTTGAAGCCCTGCGCGCGCAGCTCGTCGAGCGTCACGTCTCGACCGACTTCCACGCCATAGCGAAACTCGGCACCCATCAGGCGAATGACCTCGACCTCGGCCTCAATGACGTCCTTCTGCAGCTTAAAGCTGGGAATGCCGTAGGTGAGCATGCCGCCCGGGCGCTCGTTTTTCTCGAACACGACGGGCTTGTAGCCCTTCTCGGCAAGATAGAAAGCACAGGACAGGCCAGCCGGGCCGGCACCGATGATGGCAATCTTCTGATCGAAGCCGCCAGCGCGCGTCGGGGTCACCACAGGTGGGACATAGCGGGTCGCGGCGTCCAGATCGCGCTGGGCGATAAACTTCTTGACCTCGTCGATAGCCACGGCGGCGTCCACACGGCCGCGAGTGCAGACATCCTCGCAGCGGCGGTTGCACACACGGCCGCAGATAGCGGGCAGCGGGTTCTCGCGCTTAATGAGTGCTAGGGCCTCGTCATAGCGACCCTGAGCCGCGAGCTTCAAATAGCCCTGAACGGCAACGTGCGCGGGGCAGGCCGTCTTGCAGGGAGCGGTGCCGGACTCATGCGTCTCGATGCGGTTGTCGTTGCGGTAGTTGGGCGACCACTTGGTGTGGTCCCACTTGGTGGCATCGGGCAGCTCCTGGCGCGGATACTCGGGCACCTGTCCGCCGGCCTTTTTGCTGCAGAGCTTCTGGCCGAGCTTGGCGGCGCCGGCCGGGCACACCTCAACGCAGCGACCGCAGGCCACGCACTTGTCCTTCTCGACCTTGGCGACATAGGCCGAGCGCGACAGGTTGGGCGTGTTGAACAGCTGCGAGGTGCGCAGGGCGTAGCACACGTTGACGTTGCAGTTGCAGATGGCGAAGATTTTGTTCTCGCCGTCGATGTTGGTGATCTGGTGCACAAAGCCGTTGTCCTCGGCCTGGCGCAAGATGTCGTAAACCTCGTCGCGGGTCACGTAATGGCCACGATCGGTCTCGACCACGTAGTCGGCCATATCGCCCACGGCAATGCACCAGTCGGCCGGGTCATCGGCGCAGCCCTCGCCCATCACGCGACGGCTCGCGCGGCAGCTGCAGGTGCTGGCGGCATACTTACCCTCGTATTTGTCGAGCCAATGCTCGATATGCTCAATAGGCACCGAGGTGCTTGCGGCATCAATGGCCTTCTCGACCGGAATGACGTGCATGCCGATACCGGCGCCTCCGGGCGGCACCATCGGCGTGGCGCGGGACAGCGGCCCCTTGGACGCCTGCTCAAAGAACTTGGCATAGACCGGATGCTCCTCGAGCTGGCTCACGCGCATGTTGAGGAACTCGGCGGAACCCGGCACCAGCATGGGCAGCACCCACTGCTTGGTGCGCTCGGGGTTTTCCCAGTTGTACTCGAGCAGACCCGTGTAGCTCATGTCGTCGAGCATCTTCTCGATATCGGCTTCGGGCATGCCGGTGAGCTTGACCATCTCGGACAGCGTATAGGGGCGGCGCATCTTCATCTTGCAGAGCACTTCGGCCTGCTCGTCGGTTGCGGCCTCGGCAAACGACCAGTACTCGTAGCCCAGCAGCTCGTCGCGACGCAGCAGACGGTTGGTGCAGTGCTCGCACAGCTTGACGATTGCCTCGCGCGGATGCTCCGGCAGCGGCGGCACAAACTCCGCGCCGATATCGGGCTCGGTGTAACTAATCCCCGGTCCGTTGAGAATCATGGTTGTCCCTTCTCTTGCCGCAGCCCAACGAGGCCGCAGCGCCCCTCTTTTTTTGCAGGTCGGGCATGCCCCCATGCCGTTCACCCGCCATTGTTGACATTGTGTCAAAAATAGTATTGACGAACCGTCAACAATATTCAAGACTGTTAGGCGAACGGTCCGGCAAAAGAGGATGGAAGGCGGCAAAACATGGGCAACAACGCAGCAGGTACCTCTGCGGTCGATGCCGTCCCCGCATCCGATAGCGCGGCAAAGCGCTTGACGGGCGACGAACGCCGTCGCGAGATTCTCGATGCCGTGCGCACCGTAAGCTCCGAGCTGGGCGTGTCCCACCTATCGGTATCGGCTGTGACCAAGCGAGCCGGCTGCACGCGTTCATTGTTCTACCACTACTTTGCCGATATGGACGCCGCCGTCACCGCTGTCATGGACGAGGCAATCGACGGCTTCATTACCGAGCTCGAGCAGTGGAACGCCAGCCGCACGGTTGGCGACATCGAAGGCGCGCTCGACACCGTCGCCCCGCTCTTTAAGCGCCTGGTCGCCAGCGGCCACGAGCTGCCGAGTACGCTCACCTCGAGCAGCGGCGCACTCTACGGCGGCTTTCTGCACAACGTAGTCCAGCGCGTGGCGCAATACATTTGCGACACCACCGTGGTTGACTTTGTCGCCCATCATGACCTGCGCATCGACCATGTCTACGAGACGTTCTACACCCTCATCATGGGGCTGTTGATGTATATCCGCACACACCCCGATGTGCCCGACGAGACGGTCAAGGAAATCATCGCCTCGACACTCCACATCGAGGGCTATACCGCCAAGTATCCGGAGCGCAAGCCCCAGAACTGACGACATTTGGCCAAACTGCCCGCGATCGGAAGAGGGGCCGCGGGCGTGTGAAAGGAGAGCAGCATGCTGTTCGATGTTTGGGGTAGCGATACCCTTATCCACTGGGCCGGCTGGGCCATGGTCTTTATTGGCCTGATCGTGCTCAACGAGGTCGGCCGCCGCACCAAGCTGGGCGCGGCCATCATCTTTGGCGTGGCTCCGCTGGCCATGACCATCTACTGCGTCGCCATCGCCATCGGCGTCTCGCAGGGTGCCGAGTGGGCGCTCACCAACCCCACCCATGTGTACCAGAACAGCTGGTTCCACTACGCCAAGGTATACGCGGCGCTGGCCGGTTGCTGGGGCTTCATTGCCATTAAGTACCAGTGGGGCAAGATCGGCAAGGCGCATTGGTTCCGCGCGTGGCCGTTTGTGATCGTCGCTATCAACATCATGATCGCCGTCGTGTCCGACTTCGAGAGCGCCTATCACTTCTTTGTCCTGGGCGAGTCCACCTGGGTCACCTCCGAAGGTGCTACGCAGCTGGCCGGCTGGAACAACGTGTTCAACGGCATCGCCGGTATCATCAACATCTTCTGCATGACCGGTTGGTGGAGCGTCTACGCCTCCGAGGACAAGACCGACATGCTGTGGCCCGACATGACCTGGGTCTACATCATCGCCTACGATATCTGGAACTTCTGCTACACCTACAACTGCCTGCCCACCCACTCCTGGTTCTGCGGCTTTGCGCTGCTGCTGGCGCCCACCGTCGCCGCCTTTATCTGGAACAAGGGCGGCTGGATCCAGAACCGCGCCTTTACGCTTGCCATTTGGTGCATGTTTGCCCAGGTGTTCCCGTACTTCCAGGAGGAGTCCATCTTTGTGACCCACTCCACGCTCGACCCCGGCGCCGCTACCGCGGTCTCGATCGCCGCGCTGGTCGCCAACGTCGCCGCGATCATCTACATCGCCTACCGCGCCAAGAAGCTCGGCCGCAATCCCTACAAGCAGGATGTCTTTGAGGGCACCAGCGATTGGGAGAAGGCTACCGCCCGCCGCGCCAAGGTAGATTACGCACACGCCGAGTAACATGTTGGCCGCTGTTGGCACTTGGGCATAGGCCCGCTCACCAGGCCTTTCAATCCAATGTCTCGCAGAGCCCCCGAAAAGCGTTTCGCTCGCTTTCCGGGGGCTTTTTGTCGTTGCGCCTCTATTCATCTATTCAAAAACACGCGCATATATAAAATCGGATTTCAAATCATGCGGCGGCTCTATGGAGCCCCGTTTTTGGGTACATTGTTGTCCCGATATTGAGCTTGGGGGATATATGAAAGATGAGACGATGGGCCAAGAGGATGCGG
>CAUASQ010000129.1 GCA_958431945.1 uncultured Collinsella sp.
TGGCAACTATACGGACGAGGAGGCCGGCACCGGTTGCACCGTAATCGTGGCACCCGAGGGCGCCACCGGCGGCGTTGACGTTCGCGGCGGTGCTCCAGCATCGCGCGAAACCGACCTGCTGCGACCCGAGAACACCGTCGACAAGGTCCACGCCGTCTGCCTTTCGGGTGGATCGGCCTTTGGCCTCGAGGCTGCAAGCGGCGTCGCTCGCGAGCTTGAGAGCCGCGGCATCGGCCTTCCCGTCGGCCCCACGCAGGTGCCTATCGTGTGCTCCAGCTGTATCTTCGACCTCGCCTTTGGTAACCCCACCGTTCGCCCCGACATTGAGGCCGGCATCGCCGCCGTGCGCGAAGCACTCGACAACACCCCCACCAAGCTCGAACAGGGCAACGTAGGCGCCGGCACGGGCGCCACCGTGGGTAAGCTCATGGGCCCCGCCACGTGCATGAAGGCCGGCCTTGGCGCTGCCGCCGTGGCGCTCGGTCCCGTTAAGGTAGGCGCCGTGGTCTCGGTCAACGCCTGCGGCAACGTGGTCGACCCCTTCACCGGCGAGTGGGTCGCCGGCATGCGCGCCGCCGCCGATAGCGACCAGATCGTCGACACGGAACTCGCAGCCTTTGCCGCCGCCGGATCCATGCAGATGCCGCTCGACCGCACCAACACCACCATCAGCTGCATCGTCACCAACGTGGAACTCACTAAGGCACAAGCCACCAAGGTCTCCCAGATGGCCGCAGACGCCTACGCACACGCCATCCGTCCCACGCACACCACCAACGACGGCGACACCATCTACACCCTCGCCAGCGGCAAACTGGGCGCCCAGGCAAGCGCCGCCGTTCCCCTAGACCTGCTGGGCATGCTCGCCGTAAGGGCCCTGGAAACTGCCATCGTAAACGGAGCCAAAACCGCCAAAACCTCCCACGGCATCCCCGGCGCCGCAAAGTAAACTAGCTCGTCCGGTTGCCCGGTGGGGCTTGGTTATGTTTGCTGCTCTACAGTCCTGGCTCGCACGAAGAGCACATTAAGTGCTCTTCGGCTCGTGCGGAACTCGCGACAAACATAACCAAGCCCCACCGGGCAACCTACCAACCAAGTCTTTTCAGCCCAGGCCCCTGTGTACCGCGCGTCTAAGATCTTCAAATTCAGGCACCCTGACAATCGATTCTTATAGCAGAGGCCCCTTGGCCTTTAGTTTGCTACTGCGAGCAGGACTGTTCGCAGTAGCAAACTAAAGGCCAAGGGGCCCAGTCAACCTATCAGCAGCGATTACTCAGCAGCTAGTTGAATTTGAAAATCTTTGAAGCAAGACGGTATAGGCCGAGTGTGGTTTTGTCTCCGGCCCGTCCACGCAGGTTGGTGAAGAAGCCGACCACGCCGTAGCGAGCACGACGATACATGCGCTCGTCGTAGGCCTTCAAATCATTCCACAGCGTCTTTAGGCGCTCGTCGGCGCAATCTTCCTCGGAAAGTTTGGTGAGCACTGAGCAGATCGCCATCATCATGGTGAAATAGCCCATCATGTACGAGCGCAGACGCGACGACTCAACATCGCTGTACAGATGGTACGACTCCATCATGATACGCGTAACACGGAACTGCTGGTCCAGACGCTTGACCATCGTTGCCTCGTTGACGCTCTGGCCTTCGCGACCGATAAAGTAGCGATAGAGGTCGATGTCGGCGTAGTACATGGTCTTGCAACGCGGCAACGGCACGTAGGCGTAGATGTTGTCCACATAGAACGTGTGCGGCGGCATGGGAAGGTTGGACTCGCGCAGCACATCCGTGCGATAGCACAGGCTGTGCATGAGTAGGTTCTGGTCCAGGCGGAAATGACCGATCTGATCCCAGGAAAAGATCTTTTTGCGCGGCAGGGCAAATTTGTAGCCAATAGCGGTATGCGTGCCCTCGTAAACCTTCTCGTACACGTAGTTCGAGATAAACAGGTCGACGCGCTGGTCGCGCTCCTCAAAGCCACGCAGAATCGACAGCATGGTCGAAAGCGCCGCACCGTCGAGCCAGTCGTCCGAGTCGACGACCTTGTAGTAGGTGCCCTGTGCCTCGCGCAGACCCGAAAGAACGGCAATACCGTGACCGCCATTCTCCTGGTGCACCGCGCGGATGATTCCAGGATAACGGGCCTCCCACTCGTCGGCCTTGGCGGCCGTCTCGTCCTTGGAGCCGTCGTCCACCACGATAATCTCGATATCGGTGGCGTAATTGCTCCCCTCCAAGATAGAGGTGATGCAATGGTCCATGTCCTTGGCGGCGTTATACGAGGGAATACCGAATGTTATGACTTTATGCATGGCAGGCGATAATCTCATCCGAAAGATCGAGGGCGGAATTGGTCACAGCGTCCATATCGTAGTAACGATACTCGGCCAGACGACCCACCGGGTGGAAGTTCGTCAGGTTCTGGACGCGCTCAAGATAACGCTCATAGAGCTCACGGTTCTCGGGCTCAAGAATGGCGTAGTACGGCGTCTCGTCCGAGCCGGGCGTATAGGCCTTAGAGTACTCCTTCATGATGGTGGTCTTGCCGGGCAGGACCTGACCGGTCATGTTCTTGAACTCGGTGATGCGCGTGTAGTCCTCGCTCGTGGTGTAGTTGACGGTGCCCACGGGCTGGAACTGGTCCATATCGAGCGTCTCGAACTTCATATCGAGCGTGCGGTACGGCAACGCGCCCAAGTCGAGGTTGAACAGCTCATCGAGCGGACCGGTGTAGACGATCTCGCCGCCGTAGACCTTACCGTCGACCTTGACGGTGGTCTCGTCGATCTCAAAAAGATCGCGGGCGTCCACGTCGCAGAACACGTCAATCAGGTCGTGGTCGAGCATGTGCTCAAAGAGCGCCGTGTAGCCCTCCTGCGGCATGCCCTGGAAGGGAGCTTGCGGGAAGTAGCGGTCATCATCGCCCACAAAGACGGGAACGCGGCCGGTGATCGAGGGGTCGATCTGATCGGGCGTCTGGCCCCACTGCTTCATGGTGTAATGCAAAAAGACGTTCTCGTAGACGTAATCGGCGACCTCGGCAAGATCCGGGTCGTTCTTCTTACGCAGCTCCATAATGGGCACCTTGACATCCTTGCCAAAGGTCTCCACGAGCTTCTGGTACAGCTCCTCGCCGCGCTCGTCACCAAAGGCGAGCTTGAGACTCGCATGGTTGAAGGGCACGGGCATAAGGGTACCGTTGATGTTGGCGAGCACCTTGTGCTGATAATCCGTCCACTTGGTAAAGCGCGACAGGAAATTGTGCACGCGCTCGTTAAAGGTGTGATAGATATGCGGACCGTACTCGTGGACCAGGATTCCCGCCTCGTCAGTGCAGTCGAAGGCATTGCCCGCAATGTGGCTACGGCGCTCCAAAACGGCAACACGATAGCCGATGGTCTCGGCAAGACGGCGGGCGCAAACGGCACCGGCATATCCAGCACCGACGACAATCATGTCGTACGCGCCGGCGTTAAAGCCTTCAGGCAGGCCTGAGGTAATCTGCATCGATACTCCTTGTCAAAAGCCACGGGCTCGTTAGCTGGGCTTTTCTCGAACATTCTTCGAGACATATTTATCAGAGCGATTATAGCGCTAATGCGTCCTATAATGAGCTTGCCACACAAGGAAAGCTCAAGCACCGCGGCGTACATAATTGAAAGGTAAACCCGCTAGCAGCGGGTTTATTCGTGAACAGCCGGGTGCCTGGAGCTTAGCGAAACGCTTGTAAGGAGTAACATGAGCGATTTCCTAAACCGTATGAAGTCTGCCGCCAAGGCCGACCTTAAGACGATCGTCCTGCCCGAGGGCGAGGATCCGCGCACTATCGTCGCGGCCACCAAAATCATCGAGGAGGGCCTGGCAAAGATCGTCATCCTGGGCAACCCCGACGAGATCAACGTTCCCGGCGCTACCGTCATCGACCCGCGCAATGCCGAGAAGCACGAGGAGTACGCGCAGAAGTTTGCCGAGCTCCGCGCCAAGAAGGGCGTTACCATCGAGCAGGCTCGCGCCCAGGTGATGGACGCCACCTACTTTGGCACCATGATGGTCAAGATGGGCGATGCCGACGGCCTGGTCTCCGGCGCCTGCCACTCCACCGCCGACACCCTGCGCCCCGCGCTTCAGATCCTCAAGACAGCCCCGGGCACCAAGCTGGTCTCGGCCTTCTTCGTGATGTGCACCGACACCCCGCAGTTCGGCACTGACGGCACGCTGATCTTCGCCGACTGCGGCCTCAACATCAACCCGTCCTCCGACGAGCTCTCCGAGATCGCCATCGCCTCCGCTCACTCCTGGTCCACCTTCATGGGCAACGTTGAGCCGCACGTGGCCATGCTCTCCTACTCCACCATGGGCTCCGCTGGCGGCGAGGTCGCCAAGAAGGTCCAGGAGGCTGTGAAGTTCTGCAAGGAGAAGGCTCCCGAGCTCGCCATCGACGGCGACCTGCAGCTCGATGCCGCTATTGTCCCCACCGTCGCCCAGCTCAAGGCTCCCGGCTCCTCCGTCGCCGGTAAGGCCAACGTGCTCGTGTTCCCCGATCTTGAGGCCGGCAACATCGGCTACAAGCTGGTCCAGCGCTTCGCCGGCGCTGACGCCTACGGCCCCATCCTGCAGGGCATCGCCAAGCCGGTCAACGACCTGTCGCGCGGCTGCTCTGCCGACGACATCGTGGGTGTCGT
>CAUASQ010000130.1 GCA_958431945.1 uncultured Collinsella sp.
GCATAGACCTTCTGGTCATGCCTTGCCTTTTTCATGCCACTTGTCGCTCTGGACGTCGCTCGCCGGCATTGCCAAAACATCGGCGTCCCCAATGATTACCGTGTGTCTATTAATTTTTCGAGCTTGTGCTGCGCTGCTGGTCGCTGGCGTATATCCTGTTAAGTCGTCAGCATACGATTCAACAGGGAAGGCAGATTATGCATTCTCCCCATCAACGCGACGCGCATCCACAGCCGGTGTGCAGCCGTCGTATCTTCTTAGGCAGTGCGCTTGCTGCGAGCGCTTCTGTCGTCGCCGGCGCACTTGCCGGTTGCCAGCGCCCCTCCACGCTGGAAGTAGTTCAGCCCACGACGGGTGGCGGTCGCGACGACCTGTCCGATTCCGTGATCGGCAAGGACAAGATCCGCATCGGCATGGAGGCGGCCTACGCCCCGTACAACTGGCAGGTCTCCGAAGCCAGCGAGTACACCATCCCCATCGACAACGTGCAGGGCGCCTATGCCGATGGTTACGACGTGCAGATCGCCAAGATCGTCTGCAAGGCCCTCGGTGGCGAGCCCGTTGCCGTCAAACAGAGCTTCTCGGGCCTTATCGACTCGCTCAACAACGGCCAGATCGACCTCATCATCGCCGGTATGAGCGCCACGCCCGAGCGCGAGGAGTCCGTCGGCTTTTCCGACCCGTACTTTATCGGTTACTTTGGCCTGTTCGTAAAAGAGGGCTCGCCCTATCAGAATGCGACCAAGCTCAGCGACTTTAGCGGCGCAACGGTCCTCGGCCAAAAGGACACCATGCTCGATACCGTCATCGACGAGATCCCGGGCGTTGTCCACAAAAACCCGGTCGACTCGGTCCCCACGGTGTTTTCGAATCTGCTGCAGGGCACTTGCGACGCCGTGACCTACAATACCGAGAACGAGAAGGGCTATATGGCCCAAAACCCGGGTATCGTGCCGATTCGATTTGCCGAGGGCGAGGGCTTTAAGCAGGAAGTCACGGCAAACGTCGGCTGCCGCAAGGGCTCGGACAAGCTGCTTAAGCTCATCGACAAGACACTCAAGGGCATTAGCCAAGAGGAGCGCGACCAAATGTGGGACGCGTGCCTCGACCGTCAGCCGGCATAGGGAGGCAGCATGAAAACCATCAATCGCCTGGCCTCCTTTATCAAGGCCGACCACCGTTATGTATACCTGGGCACGAGCGTCATCGCGGCGCTCGGCCTGGCGTTTAGCCAGCGCAACCCCACGCCGCTGAGCTTTTTGGCGCCTACGGGCGTGTTCCAAGACTGCCTCTGGGCAATTCTTTGGGCCTGGCTTGTCGTGTCGGCGGCGGCGCTGGTCACCAAGCTCATGCACTGGAACGACTATCGCGAGGCGTCGCCGTTCGCATCCGAGCGTTTCCGTCGTGGCGCACGCTTAGGCAGCTACGTCGTGGTCGCCATCGCGGCGATCTTTTTCGTGGACCGTTGCGTCATGTCGTTTATCGATCTGGTGCAGGTGAGCATTGTCTCGGACTCCAACCCCAGCGACTTTTTGTCGAGCCTGGTCTACATGACCTACAAGAGCGGGGACTTCTTTATTCGCGGCATCGAAATCACCATTGCGCTTGCGACCCTTGGTACCGTCATCGCCTTTTTCCTGGCGCTGCTCTTTGTGTTCCTGCGCATTCAGACGTTCGACCGCGTGGATAACGATCTCACGCGCTTCTTTAAGAGCATCGGCCGCGGCTTTGCGACCGTCTACTCTACCATCGTGCGCGGCACGCCCATGATGGTCCAGGGCCTGCTCATCTATTACGCGGGCTTCACCGTTTTGCGCGGCATGGGCTTCGAGACCGCCCAGGCCAACCAGATTTGGAGTACCTTCACCGCCGGCCTCGTCACCATCTCGCTCAACTCCACCGCCTACATGATGGAGGTCCTGCGCGGCGGCATCGAGTCCATCGATCCCGGCCAGGCCGAGGCGGCGCGCTCGCTGGGTCTTTCGCAGTGGCAGGCTATGCGCAAGGTCGTGTTCCCCCAGGGCATTAAAAACGCGATTCCGGCGCTCACCAACGAGCTCATCATCAACATCAAGGATTCGTCGGTGCTTTCGGTCATCGGCGTGTTCGACCTCATGTACGCCACCACCACCGTCGCCGGCGTGTACTACCGCCAGATGGAGGTCTACTGCGTGGCACTCGTGGTCTACCTGATCCTGACGCTTGTGGCGAGCCGCCTGCTCGAGGCCTTTGGCAAAAAGCTCGGCGCCGAGGCCCCGGCCACGCTGCCCAGCTCCAACTAGGCTCAAGACGAGGAGAATCATCATGGCAGATACCGCCACTACCGGCGCTGCGGCCGCCGCGCAAAACCAAGAGCCGCTCATCCGCGTCGAGGGCCTGCGCAAGAGCTTCGGCTCGCTCGAGGTGCTCAAGGGCATCGACCTGTCCGTCAATCCCGGCGAGGTCGTCACCATCATCGGCGCCTCGGGCTCGGGCAAGTCGACCTTCCTGCGCTGCCTCAACCTGCTCGAGACCCCGGACGCGGGCCATATCTGGTTCCACGGCCAGGACCTCACGGCCGAGCGCTGCAACATCAATAAACTCCGCGAGGACATCGGCATGGTGTTCCAGGGCTTTAACCTGTTCAACAACATGGATGTGCTCGACAACTGTACCCTCGCGCCCGTCACGCTCAAAAAGATGAGCAAGGCCGAGGCCGAAAAGGTCGCGATGGAGCATCTGACGAGCGTGGGACTCGAAAAGTTCGCACACGCCGCCGTGGGTCGCCTGTCCGGCGGCCAAAAGCAGCGCGTGGCCATCGCCCGCGCCTTGTGCATGAACCCGCAAATCATGCTGTTCGACGAGCCGACCTCTGCGCTCGACCCCGAGATCGTGGGCGAGGTGCTCGAGGTCATGCGCAAGCTCGCCGCCGACGGCATGACCATGGTCGTCGTCACGCACGAGATGGCTTTTGCCCGCACGGTGTCCGACCGCGTGGTCTTTATGGACAAGGGCGTGGTGCTCGAGGACGCCGCGCCGGCTGAGCTCTTCGGCAATCCCAAGCACCAGCGCACCCGCGAGTTCCTCTCGCGTTATCTCAACGACAAATAATGCAAGCGAACGTGGCAAAGGGACCGCCTCTTTGCCACGTTATTTTTGGAGGAAGGCATGGCCGAGGTTTGGCGCTTCTTTGCGCACGAGGATGATTTTGCCGATATCGATGAGGTCGGCGCGTGCGAGCGCCTGGGCCGCGTGCTGTCGTTTCCGACGATTTCGAGCATGGATGCCCAGACGGTGGACTGGCAGGCGTTTGACGACCTGCGCGCCTATATGCAGCAGGGCTGGCCGCGCGTGTTTGCGACGGGCGAGGTCGAGCTCATCGACCATTCGCTGCTCGTGACGCTTGCCGGCACCGACCCCGCCCTCAAGCCGGTCATGCTCATGGGCCACATGGACGTGGCTCCCGTGGTGCCGGGCACCGAGACGGACTGGACGCACGATCCCTTTAGCGGGCACGTGGACGACACCTATATTTGGGGTCGCGGCGCCATCGATATGAAAGACCAGGTTGCGGGCATCTTGGAGGCCGTTGAGTATGCGCTGGCGCACGGCTGGCAACACGAACGAACGCTGCTGCTGGCCTTTGGCCAGGATGAGGAGACCACGCAGTACGGCGCGGGTGCCATTGGCCGCGCGCTCGAGGAGCGTGGCGTTGAGCTTGAGTACCTGATCGACGAGGGCGACTATCGTATCGTTGCGGCTGCCGAGTACAGCGCGGGTGAGGGTTGGCTTATGCATGCCGACCTCGCGGAGAAGGGTTACGCCGATATCATACTCAAGACGAAGAGTGAGGGCGGGCATTCGTCCAACCCCTACGGCGGCACATCGCTCGAGGTGCTCAGCCGTGCCATCACCGCAATCTGCGATATCGAGTGGCCGACGCGCGTGACCGACTTGCTTGCCGCTCAACTCGTCGAGTTGGGGCTCTACACGGCCGATGAAATTGCCGCCAACGGGGATGCCATTGTCCGCGATTGCCTCGCCAGCAAAAAGCTCTATCCGCTGGTGACGACCACCTGCGCGCCCACGCAGATCGAGGGTGGCAGCACCGGCGCCAACGTAATGCCGCAGGATATGTGGGCCAACATTAACTTCCGCATGCTCGAGGGTACGAGCGTGGTCGACGTTGTGGCGCGCTGCCGTGAGGCGGTTGCCGGGGCGGACCTTGCCGGTTGTGTCGAAGTGGAGCTGGGCCCCGGCAGCTCCGAGCCTTCGCCGTCTCCGCGTGTCGGTGGACCGGGGCTCGAGGCCGTTCGCGCCATCGCCGCCCGCTATTTCCGTGATCCCAAGCCGACGGAGGAAAACGGATCGTCTGCGGTGGGCCAAGAGCCGATGAGTATCGTGCCATCGACCGTGATTGGTGCAACCGATGCTGCCAACTACCAGCGCATTTGCCACGAGTGCATCCGCTTCTCCGCCTTTGTGGTCGACGATGACGAATGCGACCGCGGCGTCCACGGCACCAACGAGCGCATCACCCGCCGCGCCTACCTCCAGGGCGTTCGCTTCCTCATCGCTCTGCTTCAAACGCTCTAGGATGTGACAAAGGGACTGTCCCTTTGTCACATTCCGTGCGGGTTATATGCAGGTTTGCCTGCGCACGCTATCATGTATGGGTTA
>CAUASQ010000131.1 GCA_958431945.1 uncultured Collinsella sp.
ATTCCTCGGTAGCTCAATGGTAGAGCACGCGGCTGTTAACCGCGCTGTTGTAGGTTCGAGTCCTACCCGGGGAGCCAGGTTGTAAAACCCGTCGCTTATGCGGCGGGTTTTTTCATGCCGCGATCGCCGTTCGCGAACGTTACCATATCAACATTTCGTGTCGAGGATGTAATCCCGAGGCCCGCCACCTCAACATGCCGCGGTCGTTGTAGAATATTGCAATGATTGCTCCCACGACATGGTGCCGCGAGCACCAAGAAAAGGAGATTCTTGTGTCTGAGACCATTAACGGCAGCCTGAGCGTCTCGAACGACGTTATTGCCGATATTGCCGGTTATGCCGCGATGACGTGCTATGGCGTTGTCGGTATGGCTGAGCAGCTCCAGGGCGCCGAGAGCGTGCGCCTGCTTGCCGGTCAGCGCCTCCGCAAGGGCGTGCTTGTCTCCGCCGACGAGAACGGCCTTACGGTCGATCTTCACGTCGTGCTCGAGAACGGCGTCAACATGAAGTCCGTCTGCCACAATCTTTCGAGCTCCGTTGCCTTCACTCTGCAGGAGATCGCCCAGATCGATCCCGCCAGCCTTAAGATCGGCATCCATATCGACGCGCTCAAGAGCCGTCTGAACTAGCATCCGAAAACGGAGATTCAAATACCCATGATTGCAAAGACCATTCGCACCTGTTTTCCGATCGCTGCGGCTGCCGTTTCCGACAAGGCCGAGGAGATCAACAAGCTCAACGTCTTCCCCGTACCCGATGGCGATACCGGCACCAACATGTCGCTCACGCTCGCCTCGGTGACCAAGGAGCTCTCTGCCCTTCCCGCCGATGCCGATATGGAGGCCATCGCCGGTGCCATCACCCACGGCTCTCTCATGGGCGCTCGCGGTAACTCCGGCGTTATTACCTCGCAGATTCTTCGCGGCGTGGCCGAGGGCCTTGTCTCTGCCGACGAGCCTATTACGTCCGCCAACATTGCCTTCGCCTTCCGTCGTGCCGTCAAGGTCGCCTTCCAGGCTGTCCGCAAGCCCATCGAGGGCACGATCCTCACGGTCCTGCGCGATGTCTCGACCAAGGCCGATGAGTGCGAGAAGAAGAAGTTCTCGGCCGAGGATGCGCTCGATGCTATCGTCGTCGAGGCGTACCAGTCCGTCGCCCGCACGCCCGACTTGCTGCCCGTCCTCAAAGAGAACGGCGTGGTCGACTCAGGCGCCTTCGGCTTTGCCATCTTCCTGGAGAACTTTGTTGCCGCCGCGCTTGGTCGCAGCACCGTTGTCGAGGATTTCTCCGCTACGTTTGACTCCGCCGGCTCTGCCCGCGATGCCGCTCTTGGCCGCGTTGAGATCGAGGCCAACGACGATTGGGAGGGCTCGGAGTTCCGCTACTGCAACGAGTTCCTGTTTAAGGCCGACGCCCCGTTTGACGAGGACGAGTGCCTTAAGTTCCTGGGTTCCATGGGCGACTGCGAGCTACTCGTGGGCGCCTATCCCGACTACAAGATCCATGTGCACTCCAACACCCCCAACCTGGTGCTCGAGCACATGCTGCAGCTCGGTCAGATCTATGAGGTCTTTATCCACAACATGGAGATGGAGGCCCACGACCGTACCGCCAAGATTCACGAGGACCAGGAAAAGGCCTCCGAGCCCGCCAAGGCGCTGGGCTTTGTCGCCGTTGCCGCCGGTTCCGGCGAGGCCGACATCCTCAAGTCCCTCGGCGTCGACGTGATCGTGTCGGGTGGTCAGACCATGAACCCCTCGACTGCAGACCTGCTGGGTGCCGTTGACCAGGTCAACGCGACCTCGGTCATCATCCTGCCCAATAACGGCAACATCCGCATGGCTGCCGAGGCCGCAGCCTCTGCCTGCACCGATAAAAAGGTTGCAGTCGTTCCCACCAAGACCGTCCCGCAGGCCTTCTCTGCGCTGTTCGCGGTCCTGCCCGATTCCGAGCTCGAGGATGCTGTTGCCGCTATGGTCGACGCCATCAGCGAGGTCCGCGATGGCGAGGTCACCCGCGCCGTGCGCGACTCCAGTGCCTCCGACGGCTCGCCGATTCACTCCGGTGACGTCATGGGCATCATTGCCGGCTCCATCGATGTGGTCGGCTCTGACGTGAAGCAGGTCACGCTCGATTGCATCAACCGTATGCAGGAGGAAGAGGAGGGCGACGCGCTGACGATTCTGGCCGGCGAGGAACTGTCCGATGAGGCCTTCCAGGAGATCGTCGACGCCATTGAGGAGGCTCAGCCCGATCTGGAGGTCGACGCCCATCGTGGCGAGCAGCCGCTCTATCCCGTGATCTTCTCGATCGAGTAGGCAACTGCCTATGTCCGAGCTGTGCTCCGTGCCGCGTGTCTCGGAGCGCTTTGCCCAGAGCAATGCGCTCGACGAGGATATCGCGCGACTCAAATATGTTTCGGGTAAACGTGAGGAGGCCCTTCGCCGTCTGGGAATTCGGACGGTGGGGGACCTCCTTCTCCATATCCCTCATCGATACCTCGACTTTACCCGCTCGTGGTCCATCGAGATGGCGCCCATCGGCACCGTTTGCACGATTGTCGCCACGGTCGACCGTATCGTCCAAAAGCAGCCGCGTCCGCGCATGCAGGTTACCGAAGTCTCACTCGTTGACGAGACGGGTGTGCTTCAGGTCGCCTTTTTCCGCCAGCCCTGGATTGCCCAGCAGCTTAAGCAGGGCGACCGCCTGGCCGTGATGGGCAAGGTCGAGTTTGCCTACGGCTTTAAGCAGATGGCCTCGCCGCATTTTGAAAAGCTTGAGGACGGTCGTGCCGCGGGTACCATTTTGCCGGTCCACTACGTAAGTGACGGCGTGAGCCAGGCATGGATGCGTCGCATCGTGAGCGGTGCTCTTGAGCTCGTCGGCAATCCCTTCGATCCCATCCCGGCACCACTGCGCGCAAAGCGCAAGCTCATGAGCAGTGCCCGTGCGCTTCGTTCGATTCACTTTCCCTCGAGTATGGCCGAGCGCGACATTGCGCGCCGCCGTTTGGCCTACGAGGAGTGCCTGTACCTGCAGCTCGCGCTGCGTCTGCGCAACGACGGCGGTCTGGTCGATGTGGTTCCCTATGCCCACACCGCGGGCGAGCACCTGGCCGCGCTCAAGCAAGCCCTGCCGTTTTCGCTGAGCGACGAGCAGGAGGCCGCGTTCCAAGACATTCTGCACGACATGTGCGATGGCGGGCGCGTGATGAACCGTCTGCTGCTGGGCGATGTCGGTACCGGTAAGACCGCCGTTGCCGCCTGCGCGCTGGCTGTGGCTGCCGATAGCGGCACGCAGGCCTGCGTTATGGCGCCCACGGGCGTGCTGGCGCGCCAATATGCCGATAAGACCGGCCCTCTGCTCTCGCAGGCCGGCATGTCCTGGGCGCTTCTGACGGGCGCCACGCCGGCCGCAGAGCGCGAGCGCATCTATGCCCAGCTGGAATCGGGCGAGCTTGACGTGCTCTTTGGCACCCATGCGGTGCTTTCGGATAACGTTGCGTTCAAGCATCTGTCGCTTGTTGTCATCGACGAGCAGCACCGGTTTGGCGTTGGCCAGCGCAACGCCCTACGCGCGAAGGGCCCCGGTGCCGATCTGCTCGTTATGACGGCAACGCCCATCCCGCGTACGCTGGCGCTTTCGGTCTACGGCGATCTGGATACGAGCATCATCCGCCATCGGCCCGTCCCTGGCGCTGGCGTGTCGACACGCGTGCTCACCGAGTCGAGCCGCGACCTCGTCTATGGCGCCATCCGCGAGGCGCATGAAAAGGGTCAGCAGGCCTACGTGATTTGCCCGCTCGTGGAGCCGAGTGACTCGGCCGATGAGTTGGAGGACGTGCCCGGTATCGCTCGCGACGAGGAGGGCCGCGTGACGGTCCCCGTGCCGCTGCATGATACGGCGACCGAGCTCGACCGCCTGCGTCTGGCGCTGCCGGGTCTTACTATCGAGCGCCTCCACGGCCGCATGCCAGCGGGGGAGAAGGACCAGGTTATCGATGCCTTTAAGCGTGGCGAGATTGACGTGCTCGTCTCGACTACGGTGGTCGAGGTGGGCGTTGACGTGCCCAACGCCACCGTCATGGTCATCGAGAACGGCGAGCGCTTTGGTTTGGCTGCCCTGCACCAGCTGCGCGGCCGCGTGGGCCGTGGCGGCGTGTCGGGCACGTGCCTGGTCATGACGCACTCCAAGGGCAACGGCGGCGCATCGGCGGCGCAAGATCGTCTGCAATCGCTCGAAAAAACCTCGGACGGCTTTACGCTCGCCCAGATGGACCTGCGTCTGCGTCACGAGGGCGAGATCCTGGGTTATCGCCAGCATGGTGGTGTGACCCTGCGCTTTGTCGACCTGGATGCCGACGAGGAACTGATCGAGTGGGCCCATTTGGACGCGGTCGAGCTCTTGCGGTATGCTTGCACCCTTGACTCCGTGGCGACGCGCCCCCTGCGCGATGCGGTCGCCATGCGATATCGACACATTTTTAAGGAGGTCAGCGGAGGATGAGAATCATCGGCGGCGAATGGCGCGGTCGTAAGATCGAGGAGCCCCGTGGTCGCGATGTCACCCGCCCCACGACTGATCGCGTACGCGAGGCGTGCGCATCTATGGTCATGTCGGCATTCGACTTCGATCTGGACGAGGT
>CAUASQ010000132.1 GCA_958431945.1 uncultured Collinsella sp.
TTCATGATGAGCGAGCTCGCGGCGCCCAGGCGCGTGGAAGTCTTGCCGGTCACCACGGAGCCATCGGGCATGACCATGGCACCCACGGGACCACCCGTCAGCTGCTCCCTGGTGAGGGCCGCCGAGCGCGCCGGTGAGTAGTTCTTATCGATGCCGGCTTTCTTCATAATAATCTTGAGACGGTCGACTTGCTCATCGCCCACGCCGGTACGGCGCACATTTTCGACCGCGGTAAAGTAGCGGCGGACGATCTCCATCTTGGAAGCGTCGCGGCAGGCATCGTCATCGGTGATGGCAAAGCCGACCATATTGACGCCCATGTCCGTAGGGCTCTGGTAGGGGCTCTTGCCCAGGATCTTTTCCATCAGGGCACGGACCACCGGGAAGGCCTCGACGTCGCGGTTGTAGTTGACCGTGGTCTTGTTGTAGGCCTCAAGGTGGAACGAATCGATGATATTGGCGTCGTCGAGGTCAGCCGTGGCGGCCTCGTAGGCAATATTGACCGGATGCGTCAGGGGAAGATTCCAGACAGGGAAGGTCTCGAACTTGGCATAGCCGGCGGCCGTGCCATGCTTGTGCTCGTGATAGAGCTGAGACAGGCAGGTGGCAAGCTTGCCCGAGCCAGGACCGGGGGCAGTGACCACGACGAGCGGTCGGGTGGTCTCGACAAACTCGTTCTTGCCGTAGCCATCGTCGGACACGATCAGATCGACATCGTGCGGATACCCCTCGATGGGATAGTGCAGCTTGGCGGGAATACCGAGCGCGTTCAGGCGGTTGCGGAACACATCGGCAGCAGGCTGGCCGGCGTACTGGGTGATGACCACAGCCGCGACGGCAAAGCCGTTGCCGCGGAACAGGTCAACCAGGCGCAGCACATCCTCGTCATAGGTAATACCGAGGTCACCACGAGCCTTGTTTTTTTCGATGTGGTTCGCGTTGATCGCGATGATAACCTCGACATCGTCGGCGATGCTCTTGAGCATGCGGAACTTGCTGTCCGGTTCAAAACCCGGCAGCACGCGGCTCGCATGATAGTCATCGAACAGCTTACCGCCAAACTCCAAATAGAGCTTGCCACCAAACTGCGAGATGCGCTCCTTAATGTGAGCAGCCTGCAGCTCGATATACTTCGCGTTGTCGAAACCCTGGCGCATATATGGCTCCCGTCCCGTTTCCATTTAATGTTCTAGGCGATTATAACGGAGCCCGCCCTCCCCGATACCCAGACCATCAACAGGCACCAACCAAACACGCCCACCGCAACCACCGGGGACCCGGGGTAGATCGTTTGGGACGGGAAACAAGGCACTCAGCACCAACAATGAAAACGTCATAGGCAAAGCCAAAGCCAGCGAACGGGCACCAGAGCGAGCAAGCTACCCCCTGCACCAACAATGGCAGCGCCGCAGGTTGAGCATAAGCCAGCGAAAGCCCGCCAGAGTAGGCAAAGCGCCCTCTGCACCAACAATGGAAAGCGCCGCAGGCAGAGGACGGACAGCGAGCGCCGTCCAGAACGTACAAGTTGGCATGAAAAAGGCAAGGCATAGACCTTTTGGTCATGCCTTGCCTTTTGAATGACAAATTGTCGTTCTGGACGGCGCGCAGCGTCGACTGGTTGCGCGGTTCGTAGAACCGCGCAACATAAGTGCGCCCCCTCCCGCGCACGGAACGGGAGGGGGCTAAAGGTAGGAGTCTACCGGTGGGTTGACCCCACCGGACAGACGATGACCAGGTGATCCTTTACAGGATCGTCAAGGTTTCCGTGGGGTACCCGTTGGGTACTTAGAGCAACACGCAGGCGACGGTCAGGATGATGGCGCAGACGACGGAGAGCGCGACGATGAGCTTAAGGGCAAACTTGAGCCAGGTCGTCCACTCGATCTTGGCCAGGGCGAGACCGCCCATGATGGCGCCGGAGGTCGGGGTGAACAGGTTCACGACACCGATGGCGGCGGAGAAGATCATGACCATGACCTCGGGCGAGAAGCCGAGCTTAACAGCCAGCGGTCCCATGATGGGCATGGAGACGGTGGCCATACCGGAGGTCGAGGGGATCAGGAAGGACAGGCCGAAGTAGACCAGGAAGCTCATGGGAGCGAAGATCACACCGGACAGGCCAGCCAGGGCATTGGCGGCAGCGTCGAGGACGTAGACGTCGAGGCCGGTGTTAGCCATGAGGACGGAGATACCACGAGCGAGGGCGATGACGAGAACAACGGACATCATGTCGGCAGCGCCGGTGATGAAGGTGTTAACGATCTGCTTCTCGGACAGGCCACCGATGATACCGATAAGGACGGCCATGAGGAAGAACCAGGTGGAAGCCTCGTCGAAGTACCACTGGCCAATGGGCAGGCCGGTGATCAGGGCAGACCAGCCCTGGACGACGGCGTTACCGTCGGCATCGTAGACAGCGCCAGCGTCAAAGAAGTTGGCGACGCCCTCGTTGAGGTCGGCCAGCGGGATGAAGCCGACGATCATGACGACGAAGGTGAAGGCAAAGGCGATCAGAACACCCTTCTGACGACCGGTGAGCTTGACCTCATTGTGAACCTCGGAAGCAGCCTTGCCGTGAGCCTCTTCGGCGTCCTTGAGCTCCTGCATCGACAGGATGGTGGAACCCTTGTCAGCCTTGACCTTCTTGGCATAGCTCATGACGAAGAAGATGGACATAGCAGTGGTAACAATCCACAGGACGGCACCGAGGCCGATGATGATGGACTGGTTGACCTCAATGCCAACGCCGGTCAGAGCGTCGACGGCAGCGCCGACGGCGAACGGGTTAACCGTGGAGCCCAGGCAGCCGCAGCCAGCGCCGAGAAGGACGGTGGCGGCACCGACCATCGGGTCGAAGCCAGCGGCCATCATGGTAGCGGCAAGCAAGGCGTAGAAGGGAACGGTCTCCTCGCACATACCATAGGTGGTACCGCCGAGGGAGAAGATGAGCATCAGCACGGGAATGAGCATGATCTCATTACCCTTAAGCTTCTGCACCAGGACGGCGATGCCGTTGTCTAGGGCGCCGGTCTCGGTCATCATGCCGAGGAAGCCGCCCAGGATCATAACGAAGAGGCAGACGGGCAGAGCGTCAGCGAAGCCCTTAATCGGGGCGGTGCAGAAATCGCTCAGACGGGCGGCAGTAACCGCGCCACCGGACGTGCCGGAGACGATAACGGTAATCACTGCGACAATTGCCAGCAGAGCAAGAAGAATGGTGAACGATGAAGGCATACCGCGCTTTTTCTTAGCGGTCTCAGTCATAGTTCTCATCCCCCCTTCATAAATCATTTACTGATCTCGCCCGAAGCGGCTCTTCCGTGCCGTGCCTGCCGCCTGGTGCGAGATATTTACCAGACAAAGCCGCTCGGGGTGTGCAGCAAGACACCCCGAGCGAGATGCTAGATGCTCTTACTTGAGCGTGGCGTACATGACAGCCTTGATGGTGTGCATGCGGTTCTCGGCCTCGTCGAAGACCTTGGAAGCGGGGCTCTCGAAGACCTCGTCGGTGACCTCCTGCTCGGTGATGCCGAACTGCTCGCACTTCTCGGCGCCAATGGTGGTGTTGGTGTCGTGGAAGCTGGGCAGGCAGTGCAGGAAGATGGCGCCCGGGTTGGCCATAGCCATGACCTCGGAGGTAACACGATACGGGGTGAGCTGAGCGATACGCTCGGCCCAGACCTCGTCGGGCTCGCCCATGGAGACCCACACGTCGGTGTAGATAACGTCGGCACCGGTGACGCCGTCCTTGACGTCGGTGGTCAGCTTGATGGTGCAACCGTTGGCCTCGGCGATGGGCTTGCAGGCCTCGATGACGTCGTCGGCGGGCATGCACTCCTCGGGGCCGCAGGCCACGAAGTTCATGCCGAGCTTGGAGCAGACGACCATGAGGGAGCGAGCGACGTTGTTCTTGCAGTCGCCCATGAAGACGAGGGTCTTGCCCTTGATGTCGTAGTTGAAGTTCTCCTGGACGGTCAGGATATCGGCGAGCATCTGGGTGGGATGCCACTCAGTGGTCAGGCCGTTCCACACGGGCACGCCGGACTTAGCAGCGAGCTCCTCGACGTCGTCCTGGGCAAAGCCACGGAACTCGATGCCGTCATACATGCGGCCGAGAACGCGGGCGGTGTCCTCGATGGACTCCTTCTTGCCCATCTGCGACGAACCGGGATCGAGATAGGTCACGCCCATGCCCAGGTCCATGCCGCCGACCTCGAAGGCGCAGCGGGTACGAGTGGAGGTCTTCTGGAAGAGCAGAACGATGTTCTTGCCCTCGAGATAGCGATGCGGAACGCCAGCGCGCTTCATATCCTTGAAGTTCTTGGAGAGCTTGAGCAGGTACTCGATCTCCTCGGTGGTGAGGTCGAGAAGCTTGAGGAAGCTACGGCCGGAGAGGTTAACACCCATGGTTCGATTCCTTTCGAAGAAATGAATTACGTAAGTATCAGTGTTGCCCGTTTAACGGGCGAAGCCGGTGCGGTTGTAGGGGGACCGCACCGGAAACGGAAAGACTTAGAGGTCCTCGCGCCAGAAGGGCATGCTCATGCAGCGCGGGCCGCCGCGGCC
>CAUASQ010000133.1 GCA_958431945.1 uncultured Collinsella sp.
GCGCTCTCGACCGCAGCCGCGCCGGTCTTGTACTCGGTCACCAGCGTGCCCTCGGAACCGCCGGAGACGGTCGTCGTGGCGGTGAGCGTACCGGCGGTGTCGTCGGCGATGGCGATCGTCACGGTGCGGACAGCGTCGTCGTAGGTGTAACCCGGCTGGCCGTCGTTCTTCTCGGCCACGATGTACGTAAAGGTCTTGCCGGCATCAGCCTGCGTAAATTTGGCCTCATGGCCCGCCAGGATGTCAATCTGACCGACCGTTCCCTCTATCGTTGCAGGGGACTCGAAGTTGTTGGCCCCGGGAAGCAGGCCAAGTGCGCGAGCCGAATCATCGTCGGCGGGCGTCACGGTAAAGGTAAACTGCCCCTCGGTCATGGGACGTCCGTAGAGGGTCTTGCTGAGCTTGAGGCCGCCGGCCGCGGCGTAATCGAGCTCAGTGCGGTACGTGTTGGTAAAGCGTCCGTTTTCCTTCTTGGTGACGTTTGCGGTCAGGTTGCCATCGCTGTCCTCGGTCACGGTCACTTCGGCGGTTGCGACATGCGCGTCATACGTCATACCGACCGTGCTGCCCGCGTTCTCGCGAATCTCGTACTTATAGGTTCCGGCGGCAGCGTAGTGAATCTTGCCGAACTTGATGGCGGCGATGCCGTCCTTCGCGTCCTTCTTGCTCACGGTTACGGTTGCGGGATCGGGCAGCGGGGCGCCTTCGGGGGCGGTGATGGTAAAGCTAAACTCGTCCCCATCCGTCCAGTCGCGGCCGCTGATGACCTTGCTCAGGTCAAAGTCGAGCTCTGCATCGAGCGGGGTTACGCTGTAGGTGTTCTTGAACTCGGCGGGCTCGGTACCTTTCAGGACATGCTCGGCCTTGAGGGTGCCGTCGCCGTTGTCCGTGATGGTGGTCTCGATGGTGTACTTGGCGGCGCTGTAGGTGACGCCCTTGCTGGTGGTTCCGCCCTTGGCCTCGCGCAGCGTGTAGGTGTGCTTACCAAGCTTGTCGTAGGCGATCTTGTCCATGGCGATCGTGCCGTCGGCAGCGTTGGTGCCCTTGGCGACAACCTCGTCGCCCTCGACCAGCTCAAAAGAGAACTCGCCGGCAGCAAGCTCACGCCCGGTCAGGACCTTGTTCGCGGTGATCTGGTCGGTGACGCTCGTCTCGACAGGCGTCACGTTATAGGTATTGGTGAACGTAAATGCCACATCGCCGTCCGGCTTGCAGGATACGCTCAGATTGCCCTTGCCGTCATCGGTCACGGTGAAGGAAACCTCGCGCGACAGCTTGGCGTCGTTGGTCACGCCAGCGACCTCGCCGGACTCGGTCACGGTATAGGTAAAGGTGTGCTCGCGCTTCTCGGGCTTCTCGCCCAGAGCCTTGTTAAGGTCGTCGAGCGTAAAGGTAATCTTGCCAAAGTCGACCTTGCCCTTGGCATCATTGGTCACGCTCGCGTTCGCGGGCATGGGTGCGCCCTCTTCACCGGTCACGGTAAAGGTGAACTTGCCGGCAATGTCAGCCGGGGTCAAGCCGTCGGCGACCTGCAGGTTCTTGATGCCCGCAAGCGATGCCTCGGCAGCATTCGTGGTGTAGGCGTTCTTGAACTCGATACTCTTGACGTCCTCGGCGCCCTTCAGCTCGTGCGTGGCCACCAGCTGGCCCTTGCCGTTATCGCTGATGGTCGTCACGATGGTGTAGGTCGTATCGTCATAGGTGATGCCGCCGGCGTCGCCCTTGACCTCGCGCAGCATGTAGGTGTGCTGGCCGATCTCGGTGTACTTGATGGCGCTGAACGTCACCTTGCCGTCGGCGCCGTTTGTAACAGTCTCGACAGGCTTAACTTCCTTGTCCGCGATCTCGAGCAGCTCAAAACTGAACTCGCCTTCCGCCAAGTCGCGCCCGATCAGGGACTTGGCCGCGGTAATCTGGTCGGTAACGCTGGACTCAACAGGATCCGCAGCGTAGACGTTCTTGAACTCGGTCTCACCCGAGGTCACCTTCACGTCAGCGCTCAGTTCGCCCTTCTTATTGGGCTTCACCGTCACGGTGATCTCCGCGACGTTACCGCTGTAGGCGATGCCGTCAATCGTGGTCCCGGCGTGCTTTTCACTGACCTTGTAGACGTACGTGCCAGGTTCGGTGTATTCGATCGTACCGAAGTCGATGGCAGCCTTGCCTTGGACGTCCAGGTCGGCCTTGCGCACGATCGCAGTCGTAGTCGTAGGCATCGGGGCGCCGTTCTCGGACGTCAGACCAAACTCAAACGCGTCAGCATTCGTCCGGTCGCGACCCTCGAGCACCTTGGTCAGACCAAAGCTGGCCTTGGTGTTCACCATTGCCGGCGTCATGTCATACGCAAAGCTGATCTTACCGTTGTTGCCCAGGTAGGAATTGACATGCGTCGCGGTCGCCTTGGCGGACACGTTATTCCACTTGGGGTTGAGAACGTCGGTCGCAGTGCCAGTGTTGTTGCCGCCCACGCTGCCCTTGGTAGTGTGGAGCTCGTCGATAAAGGCCAGACGCGCGGTTCCCACGCTAAACGAAAGGTTGCCGTCCTTGTCGGCAACAATAGCGCCGTCAAACTTCGCAGCGTCGCCGCCGATAAACTCGATGACGGCAGCGGTGGGCTTGGCCTCGTTGTTCTCGCCCTGCTCCTCAAACTCATCCTTGTAGTAATAGGTGCCGGTATCTGCCAGCGAATTCTTTGCAGGCTGCGTGCATCCCTTGTCCGTGTAAATGGGAGTCTGCTTCTGGAAGTAGTAGTAGCGGTTGGTGTCGGCCGGCTCAAAGGTCGCAACCGTATCACCCAACGCACCACCGTTCCACTTGTTCGCGTAGAAATTCACGGTCTTGGTGCCGTCAACGACAGTCGTATTACGCTCGATGTAGTCCTTGAGCCCCGCTACCTTCTCGGGCGTAAACAGGTTGTCAAGCGCGTCCTTCTTCACGCTCGAGGCATACTTCACCTGAATGGGCTTAACGTTGTTGACCGAAAGCTTGCCGTCTACGGTCTTAAAGTGACTCAGCGGAATCAGCGACGCAGGAATATTAACCGTTACGATATCGCCCTTCTGGGGATTGTCATCGCCGGCACGCTGCACGGTGATGAGCAGGTCTTTTGCCTTGCCGGCGAACTCGTATGTGTCGGTATTGGCTTCTTTGTTGACCGTCTTGCTCGGCTTGGTGAACGACGTGCCGTTGATGACGACTTCGGGAAATCCATCAACCTGCATAAAGTCGCCTAGCTCATCGGTAAACGTGATGTAGCCGGACTTGGTCTCGTCGTATCCCTTATGGATTTCGGTCGGATAAGGCGGCTCCGATGTGATGGCCTGTGAGATGTCGTCGAATACCTTCTTGAGTTCTTCTGCATTGGTCGCCGACTTGTAGTAGTCGGAGTTTTCCGCGCGTGTGCCAAGCTCGTCGCTCGCATACGACGTGGCATCGGGATAATTACTCGACGCGGCGTGCATAAACTTGTTGACGTCGCTTGTCCCCTTTTTCGAGGGATCGGCAGCGGGGTCCGCTCCACTAAAGATGCCGATGGTATAAACGGTGGCCTTGCTGTCCTTCATGTTCTTGGCAGCCGTCACGGCAGCATCGGCGACGCCAGAATCAAACTCGCTGTAGCTCGTTGGCTTGCCGTCGGTAAAGAACACAACGATCTTCTTGGCATCTACGCGACCAGAAGTGATATCCCCGGCCAGCTCCAGACCATTGTCGGCACGCGTGGCACCGCTTGGCTTGATTCCAGCAACTGTATCCTCAAGAACTTTCACGTTGCCGCCAGAGCAATCGGTCAAACCCTTCATTACCTGCGAGTGGTTGTACTTGTATTGGCCTTGATAGTACGTGTCATTGCCGACCTTATCAGTCTTATCACCCGCAAACTTAACAATGGCAACCCTATGCTGCCTATCAACGCCCTCGACAGCCTCGTTTTGTTTGGCGATGGTATTGATAAAGCTGTTCGCAGCGCTCTTCAGTGCATCGATACGCTTGGTGGAATCTCCGCCACCCATAGGATCATCCATCGAGCCGGAGGTATCCAGCACCATCACGATGTCGAGTGGCGTGGTGACTGTCACGGTTGAATTAGACGTCGAGGACATCGCCGAAAGCGTGGTCAAAAAGTCCGACTCTTCGTTTTCCCCGGTTGCCTTGACCGTCTTATCGGTCCAGATTCGGCCGACGTTTTGGGTCGTTACCTTATTGCCGCCGTGGCCTGCCGCCCAAATTTCCCAGCGTCCGCTGGTATCGGGGTCGACGACCTTTCCGGTCATTATCGGTCCGTCCATTCCTGTGCTGGACCTGGCGTTGGCCTCGGGCAGCATGGCGAATGCTGCGGCTGGCAACACCAGCACTACGGCCAGTATCACCGCCAAGAGACCCCTCGTGTACTTACCCATCGTGTCTCCCTTCTCGCGGTCTCAGACCTTGCATCAGCCTAAAGTTACGAAATGAGACACAATTAAGGCAGGTGACACACGTTCCAGATTTGATTTTGGGCGTGAGACAAATGTCTCACCA
>CAUASQ010000134.1 GCA_958431945.1 uncultured Collinsella sp.
TTGGGAAAGTGCGTCCCGGTCTGGGCGCTCAAACTGGGATGGATTTTCCGGATGAGGGCTTGACGGAAAATGTGTCCCGTTCCGGGCGCTAATTGTGGGATGCAGTTTCCGCTTGCGGAGTCTCCACTCAACAGAAAACCCGGGTGGCCTGTTTTTTGGCTACCCGGGTTTTTGGGTTGTCGATATGTTCGACTGGCTACTAGTGGGTCTTGCGGCGCTTGATCAGCATGATGAGGGCTATCACTACGAGCGTTGCTCCCGCTGCTGCTGCGGTGGCGACTAGGGCGAATGTTTGGTCGCCGGTGTTTGCGAGGTTCTTCGCTGTGGTCGTAGTCTTGACCTTGGTGTCGGTCTTAGCTCCGTTGTCGGACTTGGGCTTGTCCGGGTTCGTCGGGGTCTCAGGAGTCTCGGGGTCCTTTGAGCCTTCGGAATCGGTTGGGCCGGCGGTGTTTACCAGCGTATGGTCCAGGAACTTCTTGGCGCCCGCACTTGCCTGTGAGAACAGGCGGCGCGTGCGGATCGGGGTGGCGTTCACCGTTGTGGGCGCCGTCTCCTCGGCCTCGATATTCACGAGCGTCGTGCCGGTGTCGAGGCCCACGTCGTTGTATCCCACGTGGCAGTAATACTGCGCACCGTCATCGTCTGCGGTCAGGTCAATCTCGAGCTTTGAGGCCGTTCCAGCCGCGAGGTTGCCATCGGCACCCACGAGCTTAAACTCTGTCTCGCCGCGGCCCTTGCGGTACCACATATAGGTCGGTGCCAGCCCTGTTTCGCTATCGTCGGCACCGAGTTGCTTCACATGGCCAATCGCCGAGAGCGTCAGGTGGCTTCCCGCCGTGCGCTCAACCGAAGAGTCGTATCCAAGATCCGACCCCTCCGCAGCATCCGCCGCAGGTCCGCTCACGGTCATCGTCATGCCATCGGGCATGGTCTTGACTGTGATGATTGCCGAGCGAATACCTGTTTCGGTCGTGGATCCATTCTTAACGGCGGCGATGGCGAATCGATACTCCGTATTGGGCTGCAGCCCATCCCACTTGAGCGAGGTCTGCGTGTTGTCGGCAATCTTCCAGCTATTGACGACCGCATCCGCCGCATTGCTCTGCAGCATGCCCACGCCGTAGCTAAAGCCACTCTTGTTTGCGAGTACATCGTCCCAGCTAAACGTAACGCTGGTCGAATCGACGGCGTTTGCCGTAAAGCCCGTCACGGCCGGCGCTTCGGGCATCTCGACGTCCTTAACGTCATAGCCCACGATCCAGAACTGGTCGGTGTCCTTGGTGCCGAGCTTGTCGCCCGAGTCTGCCTCGAACTTGTCGACATCCACCGCGTTGACGCCCAGACGCCACACAAAACCGTACTTGCCCTGCGCGGCCTCGGGCAGGTTGTCGACGGTGCCGCCGTATTCGGTCGATTCACTCGAGGAGTTACCCGTAGTAAAGCCGGCGTTGGCACCAAAGCACAGGCCGCCAAACAACTCGTGCTTTGCGAGCTTCGCGCCCATGACAACGCTGCCGTTCAGCGTCAAGCCGAGCTCGAGCTCCTGCTCCTTGCCCTCCTCGACTTCGATGGTCTGCTCAATGCTCGCCCCCGACTGCGCGGCGGCGCCGTTAAACCCATCGTGCGTGTAGGCGCGCGTTACGCCAGGCTTGCCCAGGCCAAAGGAATCCCCAACGGGAGTCTCGCCGTTGAGCGTCGTTTGATAGGTTCCGGGTTCTCCCGACCGGTTGGTCAAAAAGTAGCTGAGCGGCGTCATATTGTGCTGTTTGGCAATGCGGTCATAGGCCTCGACATTAACGACCGAGGTCTGCGCGCCGAGCGACACGGGCGCCGCCATCACGCCCTTGCCACCAGTTTCCTCATTTTCGATCTCATACTCGTAATAGACCATCGGAATCGTGTAGAGCACGGCCTTGTCACCCTCGCCGGCATGCGACTCATAGCTTACGCTTGCGCTGACCGTGCGCTCGCTCCGGTAGTCATAGCATCCCTCGGCGGCAAAATCGACTGAAGCATTCATCGCGACCAGGGGCGGACCGGTCTGCACCTCGACGGCAACGCCCAACTCGGCGCCAATGGTATAGCCCTGGGATGTCCCCGTGCCCTTTTCCTCTCCGTATGACGTGCCGCCCAACACCAGATAGCCGTATGCCTGCTCCAGATCCTCAACATAGGGCGCATCCTGCAGCACGGCAAGCACGCGCGGGTTGGTATAGACCTTGTAGCGGTCCTTGTACGTAATCTTGACGCTGTCGTTGTCGACATCGGGCAGCGCGAGCGAGAAAAATGTGCCATAGGTAGTGCCGCGACGGTTGCTCTCGCTAATCACCTGCTCCTCGCCGCGGCGCACCTTTCCGTTCTCGTCGAGCGAAAAATGCGAGGCGGTCATCCAATAGTAGTCATCGTTCTTGCGCAGGTCCTCGTCGCGGTGCTTGCCCACCACGGCGATAAAGCTCTCGTTATAGCGGTCCGAACCCGAGACGCTGCCCGCCTTGACGTCGCTGATCCACACCTGCTCTATACCCTTGTGGTCATGCTTGTTGCTGCTGTTGTATTGCTGACCGCTCATGCTCATGGTTCCGACCATGGACCCCAAGCCCTGAGCCCCGCTCTGTGCCGTGTTGCAGGCAAAGTCGCGGAACACATCGCCGCCCACGAGCACCTCGTCGACCGCCAGCTGCTCGGACAGGCCGTCAAGGTTGGCAGTGGCAAGGGCAATAGGCGCCAAGGTGCACGGATAGCGCTTATCCTGAGCGCTATCCTTCCATGCGCTGTTGGGCACATGCATCAGCCCATAGGAGGCGAGGAGCCCGTCTCTGTATTCCTTGCAATCGGAAAGCTTGAACTCGCCAGACTCCGAGTCAAAATACGCGTAGCGGTACAGCGCGCCGTACAGCCCCTTGCTGCCGTCAGAAGCGCCGTAATCAAAAGCGCTGCGTTGCCAGTCATAGCCCGCAAGAATAAGGCCCGTGACGGTTTCACCCGTCTTCTTTCCTTCTTCATCGTAGGCGGCAAACGTGCCGAACGTCGCATTCGCAGCGACCATGGTCTTGCCGTTCGCGGAGAGGGAGATTGCGCCCGCGTCGCCCAGAGCATCGACATGGACGAGCGCACCCTTGGATGCATCCCACGAAAACAGCTCGCAATGCGTCGACTTATCAATATTCTTCTTGCCGTAGGGTGCCGAGACCACGATGGCGAGGTCATCGCAAAAATCGCGATCGAGGTCGCCGGCCGCTAGCGAAACGACAGGAGCTGACTGAAGCTGCGTCCAGGAGTCGTTCCCGCCCTTGTTGTGCGTGGTGTAGTCCGCGGCGTTACCGGCATCGATCTTGACGACGCTTTGCTTCCAGTTGCCGCCCTCCAAGTCATACATGTCGACTACAGCCTTGCGCACGCCGTTCTCGTCGACATAGCAGCCCGCGTAGACAAAAAGCTCGTCGACGCCGTCGCCATCGACATCGCCCGCCTCGACATCAAAGACGGCGTCGTGCTCTTGCAGGTAACCGGCATCCAGATACTTAAAACGGCCTTCGTACATCATATTAGTGTTGACCGTCACCGGCAGGTGTGTGTCGAGAGTGCGCGTACGCCCGTTGCTAAACGAGTAGAGGACCAGCTCAACCTTTCCGGCGTATGATTTGCCGTCAATCGTCGTGGAGGAACTGTCGCCGTAGGCACGGAGCTCGGCAACGCGGCTCTTTTTGCCCGTGCTGGCGTCGCTGCAGAACTCAACACTCGTGGCGTGAATGCCCGAGAAACCGTTGTTGTCGTTGGCGAGTACTGTTGAGGACTCATTGTTGCTTAGGTACGACCAGGTGCCGCCACCGTAGTCGCTATGCTTGTAGAGATCGCTGTTCGTATCGAAGTTGTTGACGTTTTGCCAGAACTTTGCGGCGCCCCACACACTTCCATAGCCATCGGTGAGTTTGCTGCTGCCGCCAATGTCACCGCGCTCGACGTTCTCGAGCTTGTCGCGCAGAGTGTAGCGATTGCCATGGCTACCGTTAGCTGCCATATAGACCTCGCTGCGCGTGGCAAACGTCGTGGGGGTATCAGTGGAATAGGGGCCAACGGTATCGGCCGGAATGTCCTCGCTCGTGCCCAGACCCAGGGCTTGATAATCCTGCTCGGTCATATCGGTGATTGCGGGCGCGTCTGCCGCCTGGGCAACCTGGGGCGTGGCCGTGAAGCAGGCGACGCTCGTGGCGATCAACGCAGCAAGCGCCGCCGTCCCAACAAGTGGGATTTTCGACAGCCTACGGATACGGGGGTGTGGAACGTACATGAGGGACCTCGCTTTACTCGAGTGGAGTGGACTCATTTTTGCAAATGATACGTCCGATGCCCGATATCACGTGTCTCATTTTCGCCAACGGCGTGTCTCATTTTTGAGAATCCGAGATGCCGCGGAAATCTTATCCCAGCTCAAAGGCCATTTCTGGGATGTATTTTCCGTCGAGTGCCTCATCGGGAAACTGCATCCCATTTCAAGCGTCGATTCTGGGACGCA
>CAUASQ010000135.1 GCA_958431945.1 uncultured Collinsella sp.
GTTTGCAGCGTCGGCCGGTTACGGCGTTTGGAAAACGCCGTAACCTACTGAATGAGCATCGCGTCGCCAAAGCTGAAGAAGCGGTAGCGCTCCTCGATGGCGGCGGCGTAGGCATCCATGATCTGGTCGCGGGTGGCAAGCGCGCTCACGAGCATCATGAGCGTGGAGCGCGGCACGTGGAAGTTCGTGATCAGCGCGTCGACCACGTGATAGGTCGAGCCGGGCATAAGGTAGAGCTGCGTTGTCGCGTTCTCGCGCACCACGATGTCGCCGCGGCCGAGCGTGTCGGCCCCGTCCTCGCGGCCCTCAAAATAGCGCGCCGTCACAGCCGGATCGGACACCGGCGCGTCCGCGTCAAACGCGCTCTCGAGCGAGCGCACTGCGGTAGTGCCGACGGCGATCACACGATGGCCCTCGGCCTTCGCCTTATGCACAGCGTCGACGACCTCCTGCGACACGTGGTAGCGCTCGGTGTGCATCACGTGCTGTGTAGGGTCGTCCTCCTCCACCAGACGGAAGGTATCGATACCCACCTCGAGCTCGACGGCGGCAAACTTCGCGCCCTTGGCCTCGATAGCGGCCATGAGCTCGGGAGTAAAGTGCAGACCCGCCGTAGGAGCGGCAGCCGAGTGCTCCTCCTTCATGGCGTAGACGGTCTGGTACTTCTCGGGATCGCCCTCGTAATCGGTAATGTAGGGCGGCAGCGGCACGTGGCCGGCAGCGTGGATGGCCTCGTCGAGCGTGCGCGGGTAGCCGGCGGCATTACATCCGGCCGGCTCAAAACGCACCAGGCGGCCGCCGCGGCTATCGGTGACAAAGTCGACAACCTCGGCCGTCAGCACCACGGGAGCCCCCTCGGGCGCATGGGCGCCACCGGCGCGATACTCAATCTGAGCACCGGGCTTCAGGCGCTTACCCGGCTTGACCAGGCACTCCCAGACATGGCCCAGCAGATCCACATCCTCGCGACGCTTGAGCAGCAGTGTCTCGACCACGCCGCCCGAGCCGGCCTTGCGACCGATCAGGCGGGCCGGCATCACGCGCGTCTTGTTGATGACGAGCACGTCGCCCGGCTCGATATAGTCGATGATGTCGCGGAAGATGCGGTGCTCGACGGTGCCGCCATGCTCCAGCGGCGTTCCTGTCTGGGAGCCCTTGCGATCCACCACCAGCAGGCGGCAGGAGTCGCGTGGCTCGGCAGGCGCCTGGGCAATCAGTTCCTCAGGAAGGTTGTAGTCAAAATCATCGGTACGCATAGACACGTCGGATACTCCTTATATAGCTAAAGTCCGCTCTACATCCTAGCAGGCTGACGTCCCAAATGAACTACTTTTTGGCGGCTTTGCGCTCGTCGCGGATGCGGGCGCGGTCCATGGCCGCCTCGACAGCCGAGAAGCGGCAGCCGCAGTAATTCTGCCGATACATACCCAGCTCGCGCGAACGGCGTGTCGCCTCGGGGTAATACGGACGAAAATCGCGAATCACCGGAGTGAGACCGCGGGGGGCAGCCAGACGCTCCAACACATCATTGCAGGTTTCGAACAACTGATACGGCGAGACGGCGAGCGTCGTACCCACAAACTCAAACCCGCGTTCCTGGGCCACACGACATGCCTCGGCCAGACGCAGGGCATAGCACGCGCGACAGCGACGGGGTCGATCGGCGCCCAGAGGGGCCACGCCGGCCTCCCAGCGCTCCCGGTCCTCCCCCGCCTCGATAAGCTCGATGTCGCCATCGGCACACCACCGGCGCAGCTCGTCCAGGCGACGCTGCCATTCATCGTGCGGCTGAATATTGGGGTTGGTCCAGCAAATCGTGGGCTCAAACCCTTCCTCACGCAGCAGGCGAACCGGCTCAAGCGAGCACGGCGCGCAGCAAGCGTGCAACAACAACGGCTTCATCAACATCTCCTCACCCAAAAAAGCGCACGCCAAAGGACGTGTCCTCGCAGGCGACAATGCGGCGGTCGCGCAAAATGGTCCGCACGTAATACCAGTCGCCCACACAACCCGACAAATGCAAGCCGGCCGCCAGGTAGCACAGCAGCGGATAGCCCGAAAACGTAAACCCCAGGGCAAACACTGTCGTCACAGCAACCGTCGGCGCCAGGCAAACCGCCATGTACCGCCGGCGCGAATACACAACGCCCTCGGCGCAGGTGTAGATCATCGCCGTCTCGCGATTCGCCCCAAAGGTCACCTTCGCGCCCGCAGGCGCCAGCAGCTTAAAAAACACACCGTGCACCAGCTCGTGCACGGCAAATGACGCCGCAGAAACCGCAGCCAAGCCGACTATCCAGCCCAAGACAGCCGTCCAGCCGCCCGCGTCAGCCGCATCCAAGTCTGCAGGCCCACCCAGCAGCATAAACACCGGCACCAGGCACACGGCAAACACGCCGACTACGGCCATCCCCCACACAAAGCAGGCGTGCAGAAAATCCTCGTCTTCAAACGCATGTATGCTGGAAATCTCATTCATAGCATCTTAGGATAGCGCCCCTGCCACGTACCCGTCCGCATGTGCGATAATGTCGAACGATATGCACGAATTGACCACCGCGCCGCCGAGCCCCGCGCCCGGCCGCGCCCTCACCATATGCGAAGGAGTCCCATGGCATCCAAATACTCCATGAACGACCGTCCCAGCTGGCCTCGCCGCGCCATCGTTACCGCCGGCGAGCCCTACGGCAACAAGGGCCTTCACTTTGGCCACGTCGGCGGCGTCTTTGTCCCGGCCGACTTCTTCGCCCGCTTCCTGCGCGACCGTCTGGGCCGCGAGAACGTCATCTTCACCTCGGGCACCGACTGCTACGGCTCGCCCATCATGGAGAGCTACCGCAAGCTCAAGGAGAACGAGGGCTACGACAAGTCCATTAACGAGTACGTCGAGTCCAATCACTCCCGCCAAGCAGCGACCCTCAACAACTACAACATCAGCTGCGATATCTACGGCGGCTCGGGCCTTGAGCCGGCTGCGCAGATTCACAACGAGGTGACCGCCGAGATTATCAAGCGCCTGCACGAGCAGGGCACCATCTCCAAGCGCTCCACGCTGCAGTTCTACGATGCCAAGGCCGGCACGTTCCTCAACGGCCGTCAGGTAATCGGCCGCTGCCCCATCCAGGGCTGCAAGTCCGAGAAGGCCTATGCCGACGAGTGCGACCTGGGCCACCAGTTTGAGCCCGAGGAGCTCATCGCGCCCAAGAGCCAGCTCACCGGCGAGGTGCCCGAGCTGCGCCCGGTCGACAACCTCTACTTTGACCTGCCGGCCTACCTCGACTTTATGAAGACCTATACCGCCAAGCTAGCCCAGAACCCGCAGGTTCGCTCCGTGGTCTCCAAGACCATGGAGGAGTGGCTGCTGCCGGCTCAGCTCTATATCCAGAACAAGTTCCGCGAGGCCTTCGATGCCGTCGAGGATCAGCTTCCTGAGCACACCGTGCTGGAGCCCGAGGGCAACAAGAGCAGCTTTACCGTCACCTTCCCCAGCTGGAAGGAGCGCGACGACGCCCACGCGGTGCTCGCCAACGGCGGCGTGCGCTTCCGCAGCGGCAAGGCGCTCGTGCCCTTCCGCATCACCGGTAACATCGACTGGGGCGTTCCGGTGCCCCAGGTCGACGGCGTCTCCGACGTCACCTGCTGGTGCTGGCCCGAGAGTCTGTGGGCGCCCATCAGCTATACGCGTACCGTGCTCGCGCGCGATGCCAAGGCCGCCGGCGTGACCGAGGGTGTCGCCGCCCAGGATGCCGCTCTCATGGGCGAGCCCGCTGCCGACTCCACGCAAGTGCCCGCGCCCACCTACCAGCACAGCTCGCTCGACTGGCGCGACTGGTGGTGCTCTGACGACGCTCAGATTTACCAGTTTATCGGTCAGGACAACATCTACTTCTACTGCATCGCGCAGACCGCCATGTGGGAGGCCCTGAGCTGGAACCTCACGCAGAGCACCGTCAGCGCCTGCTACCACCTGCTCTACATGGGCAAAAAGGCGAGCTCGTCCTCGCAGACGCCTCCCCCGCCGGCAGACGACCTGCTCAACCACTACACCTGCGAGCAGATGCGCGCGCACTGGCTGTCGCTCGGCCTGTCCGAGAAGCCGGTAAGCTTTAGCCCCAAGGCATATGACACGCGCGTGACCGGCAAGGACAAGGACGGCAACGAGGTGCGCGCCTGCGACGACAAGCGCGTCATCGATCCCGCCCTTAAGGAGAGCGCCCTTTTGACCGGCGTCTTCAACCGCCTGGCCCGCAGCTGCTTCTACGGCGTTGCCATCAAGGAAGGCGACGAGAGCCCCTACCGCAACGGCTGCATCCCCGCTGGTGCCGCTTCTGACACCGTGGTCGAAGCCGCCCAGCAGGCAACCCTTGCCTTTGAGCAGGCCATGTACAAGTTCGAGACGCACCGCGCGCTCGCCGTGTGTGACGACTACCTGCGCGCCGCCAACAAGCGCTGGAGCGACGCCTCCAAGGCCGCCAACAAGCTCGAGGGCGAGCC
>CAUASQ010000136.1 GCA_958431945.1 uncultured Collinsella sp.
TCCGGCTGCAAGCAGAGTCGCTCAGGAGGAAACTCGGCCCCTCCCGCCCCGGCCTGCGGTGACTCGGTTGCACCGTGTGCTGCCGAAGGGGCTTTGTGCGATGACTAGGGCTGAATAAAAAGTGAGTGTGGGATCCGCCGTTCGTTCGAACGGCGGATCCCACGTTAATATTTCAGCCAACGTACGTCATGGCAATTCCCGGTAGGTCCCCGGGTGCCCCGCGGCGGGCTGGGTTTATTGTCTGAGCGACTTTGCGAAGCAAGGGGAGCGAAGATAAAAACCCAGCCCGCCGCGGGGCACCCGGGGACCGCAGGGACGGGAGCAGCTATACTACTCTCAGTAGTTAAGGGTCGCGGATTGGCCGCGTCACCGCTCTCAACAGGAGGTCTTTGTTTATGGCAGATCAAAAGCCGGTTGTCGGGATTATCATGGGCTCCAAGTCCGATCTGGGCGTTATGGAAGGCTGCACCGCCGAGCTCGAGGCGCTGGGTGTGCCCTATGAGCTTGTCATTGCGAGCGCACACCGCACGCCGGCGAAGGTCCACGAGTGGGCTTCGACTGCTGCCGACCGCGGCATCAAGGTGATTATTGCTGCTGCCGGCAAGGCTGCTCACCTGGGCGGTGTCGTGGCTGCGTTTACGCCGCTGCCGGTCATCGGCGTGCCTATGAAGACGAGTGACCTGGGCGGCATGGATTCGCTGCTGTCGATGGTGCAGATGCCTTCGGGTGTGCCCGTGGCCTGCGTTGCCATCAACGGCGCCAAGAACGCCGCCATCTATGCCACGCAGATTCTAGGCGCTTGCGACCCCGAGTACCGCAAGGTTATCGAGAAGATGAAGCAGGAGATGGCCGACGCCTAGACGTTCCGCCGTTTCGCCGCAGTATAAGGAGAGCCATGTCCGACTATCAGGGAAAACGATTCAAGGCTTCTCAGATTCCCGATCCGTCGAAGCCGGGTGCTGCCCGTGCGGCACAGCAGGGTCGGACATCCTCTCCTCAGCAGCAGCGCGCGTCGCGTCCCGTGACGCCGGCGACGCATCGTCGACAGGACGCGCCGGCCGCATATCGTCCTTCGTCTTATAGCACCGCTAAGAAACCGCCCCGGTCTTCATCGCATGCCGTGCCGTCGGATTACACCGAGCCGCCGCGCAAAAAGCGCCGCTCCGTTATCCCCATCTTGCTCATCATTATTGGCATCGGCCTGATTGTTGCCGCCGCTGCCATCTTTATCAACGCGCAGATTGGCTATAAGCAGGCGAGTGATTCGTATCAGAAAATCGAGAAGCAATATATAAGCGATAAGGACGCCAGCGGCGTGCCGATTATCGACTTTGATGCACTTGCTCAGACAAACCCCGAGATTGTGGGTTGGATTTACGCGCCGGGAACCAACATCAACTATCCCGTGGTGCAGACCAATAACAACTCCAAATACCTCAACACGCTGTTTGACGGTACGTCCAATGCATCGGGTGCGATCTTCTTGGACAGTGACGATACCGCGCCGGGAATGGTTGACCAGCAGACCACGATCTACGGCCACCACATGAATGACGGGTCGATGTTCAACGTGATTTCGGACACCACCGACCAAGCGACGTTCGATAGCATCGAGTACGTGTATTACATCACGCGCGATGCAACGTATAAGCTGCGACCGCTGGCGACCAAGGTGGTCGAGGACACGTATGCCAAGGCGCGCACGACCAATTTTGAGGGCGACGACGGGCTCAAGAACTACCTGTCCGAGATGCTCGACGGTGCCTCTGCCGTGGCGAGCGATGCCACCGATCGTGCTGCTTCGGCAACCAAGGTCGTAACGCTTGTGACCTGTCGTTCGTTATCGCTGAGCAACACGCGTGCCGTCATGGTGCTCACGCCGGTCGAGGAACAAGTTGTTCGAGAGTAGCTAAAAAGCCCCGTTCCAAATTGGCTACTCGACGACGGTAAGGGAGAAATGATGCTCGAGAATGGCAAAACGATGCCTTCGGTTGATGCTTGGCTGCGCGAGGCCAAGGCCGATTCGTCGGCACCTGCGTGCGGTATGTATCTGACACATAACGGTGTGGTGCGCGCGACGCCCAAGGCCGAGGCGCGCGGTGTCGAGACCGATGGCGTGGCGCCGGGCCACAAGGTGGGCGGCATGGTGTTCGGCTTCGATGCTCAGAAGGTGCAGGCTGCTATCGAGGCCACGAGCGCGATGCCGGGTATCGGCTATGTGCGCGTGTGGCTGGCAAGCGGCGAGCTTGCCGTAGGTGACGACATCATGCTCGTGCTCATCGGCGGGGACATTCGCCCGCACGTGGTCGATGCGCTGCAGGCGCTCGTTGGCACCATCAAGAACGAATGCGTAAGTGAGGTCGAGCGCGAGGCGTAGAGGCTTGCGTCGATAGAAGACTCGTTTATAAAAATGCCCGCCGGTACGTGTGATACCGGCGGGCATTTTGCGTTTTGGGCGCGGTGGGCGCTACACGCGCGTCGCATCCTTGGGACTCATGGTCATGCTCTGGAAGCGATTCTCCATAAAGTCATTATCGAAGTACTTGCCGTAGAACTGCGCAACGGGAATATCCGGTTCCGTGCCGTTGACGCGCTGATACCAATAATCGAGCGACTGCAGCGTCATAACGCCATCGACCAGCATAATGATGGTGAAGATGACGGTAGCGGAGTAGCGGCTCTTCCACGGAATCATGTTGATGAGCTTAAGCAGCCTCGGCAGCAGCAGCTTGATCCAGATGAGTCCGCCCAGGCCCCACAGGCAGGCAAAGCCCGTGCAGGTGCGTCCGCCCGTAAGGACGGCGAGCGGGTCGGGCATGCCGAACAGCTTCATGTGCGAGTAGCTCCACGAGACCACTCCAAACGAGGTCTGCATAAACCAGCCCACGAACACCTCAAAGCTCGCGCCGAGCAGCGCGCTCACCAAAAAGATAATGATGGGGTTCTTTTTGTAGAAGCGGTTGAGCACCATGGTCATGAGTACGGCGCCAAATCCATAGATGGGGCTGAAGGGGCCAAACAGCATGCCGGCGCGGTTCTGGTAGACGCCGGGGTCGTCGACCGTCATGTGCCAGATGTCCTCGGCGATCAGGCCGAGTATGCAGCAGACAAAGAACACCCAGAACAGGTTGAAGTAGTTGAGCTTGATGTAGCCTTCGCCGGTTTCATCGCGCCCGAGCATGCCCTCGGCGGCGGCGTCGCGATCGAGCATCTCCTGCAGGCGGCGCTGCAGCTCGCGCTCCTGGCGCAGCGTGGGGTCGACGGTGGCCGAAAGCGCGACGAGGATACCGAGCTGGATGGCAGGGCGAAGCAAGAAGGGCCCGATGCCCTGGAGCATCACGTCAACCAAAAGCTCGACGACGGTGAATGCAATAAGGATGTAGGACAGGCGAGCGGCGTTGCGGCGCTGGTTTTTGATGAGGTCAAGGCCAAAGATGATCAAGATGACGGCACTGGCAGCCGAGAGCATGATGCCGGCGACAATCAGTCCGACCGCGACGAGCGTGTTGTCGCCGAGCTTGGCGGCGGCGTTGCCGTTGATGAGCGCGGTGATGACCTGCCACATAAAGGCGCCGACCGACGGGAGCGTGCCCACGCCGGACAGGATGCACAGGACGGCGTATACCTTAATGATGAGGGGGATCTTCTTGACCTCCGTGGCGCTGGGGACGCTGGGGTCGAGTTCGTTTCGATCCATACATAACCTTTCTCGTTTTGCTGTAGGTACAAGGATACGCCGCCGACCTGCCAAAAGACAGGACGAACGTCCCAATTGCAACAATGCAAGCCCCAACGGCGGGCGAGACGCGTCGCGACGGAAGCATGCGAGATCGTCGGCCCCGAGGCGGTTGCCCAATAAAATGTTTGGCTGCAAAACGGATTATAAGCTCGGTGGGCTTTTAAAAAGCGCTGTTCATGCGCGGGAGTGCTTGTCTTGCCGTGCGTATAATAGGGCAGGTAACGCCAAATAACGAGGCTCTGAGGGGATGCCATGTCTCAAGAAACCATCCGCGCGGCCGAGCGTGCCGCGGGACAGGTGAAGACCATGTCGACGTATGATCCGGACTCCGACCAGCTGCATGAGGAATGCGGCATTTTTGGTGTGTGGGCACCCGATCGCGATGTGGCTCGACTGACGTACTTTGGTCTGCGCGCGCTGCAGCATCGCGGCCAGGAATCGGCGGGAATCGCCGTGGGTGATGGCGGCACGGTTATGGTCCGCAAGGATCTGGGCCTGCTCGACCGCGTGTTCTCCAACGCCGACCTGTCGACACTCTCCGGCCAGCTGGCCGTGGGCCACGTGCGCTATGGCACTGCCGGTGCCAAGAGCTGGGAAGCCTCGCAGCCGCATCTTTCTACCATCAACAGCGTCATTATCGCGCTCGCGCACAACGGTACCCTCGTCAACACCGACGAGCTGCGCCGCCAGCTGATCGAGCTGGGCGTGCCGT
>CAUASQ010000137.1 GCA_958431945.1 uncultured Collinsella sp.
ACGATGACGCGGAACTCGTCGTCAAGGCCGGGGATCGCGAACTCGGCGGTGTCGATGACGTTGATGTCGGTGTCGCCGGTCACGCCGCGGGTCAGGAACGCGCGGACGCGCTCGTCGAGCTTGCGGTTCTCGTCCTCGCCCATGAACAGGAAGACCGGGACGCCCGGCTCCACGAGCTCGAGGGTGCCGTGGAAGAAGTCGGCCGAGGTGATGTAGCGGGTGCGCTTCCACTGCATCTCCTCGAGGATGCACATCGAGAACAGGATCGTCTCGCCCCACAGGGCGCCGGAGCCGATGAACATGGTGTAGGGGGCCAGGGCGTACTTCTTGGCGAGCTCCTCGGCGCGCGGCTCGAAGCGCTTGCGGATGTCGAGCATATCCTTCCAGATGTCCTTGGTCTGCTCGATAAACAGGTCGAACTTGGGGAAGCAGCCGCGGCGGTTGAGCAGGCGCAGGCCGAAGCAGTCGGCGAGGTAGTAGCCCTTCTCGCAGCCGCCCGAACCATGGTCAGAGGCCATGGCGACGCAGTTCTCGGCACCGACAGCCTGGCCGATGGGGCCCTCGGGCTTGGTCATGGCGTAGACGCGCACGCCCATGCCCTTCATCTTCTTGACGGCCTCGAGGACCTCGGGGGTGGTGCCGGACTCGGAGGCGGTGATCACGACGGACTTCTCGGTCATGCGCTTGTGGCCCATGGCGTTCCACTCGGCGGCGTGGATCAGGTAGACCTCGAGGTCGCGGTCGCCGAACTTGTTCATGAGGTACTCGAGCTGCATGAGCTCGTCCCAGGTGCCGCCGACGCCCATCAGGAACACGGCGTCGTAGCCCTCGTCGGCGACCTTGTCGGCGAGCGCGGTCATCTTCTTGCCGGTCTCGTAGAGCGCCTTGCCGTCCTCGAGATAGCCCTCCTGGTCGAAATGCATGATCTCGATCTTCTCGGTTTCCTTCATTTGTCTCTCCTTTCTGGGGTTGTCTTCACATCCCCCATGCCAACGGGCATCAAACCCGCTTACATTCCGTAACACTCGGCCGCTTTGGCCTTAAGCGCATTGACTGATTCTTCGTAGCCCTCTGCCTTGACCTCCATTTGCTTGGAGACGGCATCAAGATACGGGTGCACGTCCCATGACTTCAGATGCTCGGCGATCATTGCCGCAATCGTCTGGAAGAACACCAAATTGGGAATTGCGCTGAGCAGCGGAGCCACCTGAGGCACCGCAACCTCGTGAGCCTTACCCCTGGGATGGGCCGTGAGCAGCACCGTTTTTGTCGTAACGTTCGATAGCGCATCGGCGATATTCGCAAGACGCTCCGACCCCTGCGGATCGTCGACGATAAACACCAGATAGCCCGGAACGATCTGCATCTCGGGACCGTGAATGAACTCCTCGCCCTCGTGATGCATGGCAGGAATCTTGATGGTCTCGCTCAGCTTGAGCGCCGCCTCCTCGGCAACGCCGTAGTTGGGACCGTTGCCGACGACCATGGCGGGCATGTGCTCAGAAAGTTCGAGCATGTGGTCTTGGACATATTCCTCGGCGGTCTTGCACATCACGGCATTGGCCTGGATAGCTTCACGCAGGTCGTCAAGACGCTGGGCAACGCCTTTGGCGTCAACCGTTCCGCGCGCCTGACCGCCGTAAATACCAAAGAGCACCAGATACTCAACGAGAACCTCGACGCCCAGAGTTACAAAGTCCACCGACTCGACGCCCACACCGTAGTCAAGAACGATGTCAGCGTGTTCCTTGATGGGTGCCTCGACGTTTGCCGTGAGCGCAACTGCAGCCATATCGTGTGCGCGCATGTAATCGAGCGCCGCAATCGTATTGGTCGAATAGCCACTCTGCGAGACGGCGATGTTGAGCGCATGCTGCGGATAGGTGTGTTCAAAATCGACGAAGGCCTCGGGCGTCACAACGGACACCTGCATCTGCAGCGCATCTTGCAGGTAATCGCGGGCGCAATCGGCGGCATGGCGCGACGAACCCGAAGCAACGATGCGCAGTGCGTTAAAAGAACCGGACTGGAAAATATCAACGAGCTGCGCTACCAGCTCAGACGAACGCTCGAGGTTCTCCCCCATACGCACATGGGCAAGCTGAACGTAATCGAGCATCTTCATCGTCTCACCTCGTTACAAATCATTAGTATTTGATACCAATCACAGTTACAGCTTACGGCTTTTTGATACCTCTTTGTCGATTAATTTATCCCCTTCGGCGAACGGTCGATTTTGAGCCCTGTAAGGTTGTATATACAGCTGACCCAACAATCTAAACTGGTTAGTTTCCCAGCCGTTATTAACAAAACACCAGCTAGTACGTATAGGTATATCCACCCGCATCACCGCGGTTAAACGACTTGACGTACTCGATCGCTTGGCCGCTCGCATCGAAGCTTACGCACTCCAGCGTCAAGGCAAGATCGCCCTGCTCCAGTCCAAGCAGGCCGGCATCTCGTGCGCCCAGCGCTTCGATATCGAGCTTTTCCTGTGCCATAACTGGCTTTCGGCCCAGCATCTCATAGGTCTCGTACAAGCTGAAGGCCGACACGTCAATATCTTCGATTGTAGGAAACAGAAGGCAGGGAATCAGCGCCGTCTCAATCGATACGGGGCTACCGTTTATGCAGTTCAGGCGTCGAATGGAATAGAGCAGGTCGTCCTCGGCGATGCCAAACAGGTCGGCGTAGTATGGCCCCGCATAACGCTTGGAACGCGCGAGAATACGAACGGACGGCTCGCCGCCCGAAGCACGGACCGATTCACGGAAACCGCCCGTGCGTTCAAAAAAAGCAGGTACTTTCTGTGCCACAAAGGCACCTTTTCCCCGAACACGGCGAATCTGCCCGCGCCGAACCAGCTCATCGACAGCGCTTCGGATGGTCAAGCGTGTCGTACCAAATTCCTCGGCGAGGTCTTTTTCGGACGGAATCATGGAACCCGTGGGATATGTACCGCGCTCGATACGTTCCTCGATGCGGCGTCGAATGCGCATATAAACCGGGGTGGCATCTACTGTTTCAGCCATTGTTCACCTGCCACGCTCCTCATGCCGTTCTCTTCGCCGTTATCGGCAAAGCGGAACTTTGTGGGCAAAATCACCGATTTGCAATGCTCCACAAAACGCATGTCCTTATCAAATTCGATCGAGCTCTCATAGAACACCGGCGTTCCCTCTTCTTGCTGGAGCAGCTCGGCCTCTTCGACGTTCAAACGCGAGATGGAGATATGCTCACGTCCATGCTCAACGCGCACGCCACCTTCTTTAAGCAAGACATCGTAAAGGCTCTCACACTCAAAATCGTGCTCGATAAGCGATGGGCACAGGGACAGGTTAACGTGAGCCGTCTCGATTGACGCCGGCTCGCCCTCAATAAGTCGAACGCGCTGTATGCGGAGCAAAGGAGCGCCTACAGACACCCCAAGCTTGTCGGCAAGCGCCTCATCCGCCTCGATGGTCCCGGTGGAAACCAGACGAGAAGAGGGGTGCAGGCCGGCAGTCCGCACAGCATCGGAAAAGTTATACGTTTCCTGGAAGATGTTCAGCGGCTTGGGAGGACACACATACGTACCCGATCCGCGACGGCTCTCGAGCTTTCCACAAGAGATGAGCCGCGTGATACCGGCGCGCAACGCCGTACGCGAAACGCCAATCTCTTCGCACAGCACGCGCTCGGCCGGTAGGCGATCACCGCCGGCAAGCTGATGGTGCTGGATATACCAAAGAATTCCCTCAACAGCACGATCTTTGGGGGGAATTGCATAAGATTCGCCTGCCATTGCACAGACTCCTCATTCAGAAACGTATGCCGCCAAAATTAGGCCAGCCCTCCCATGGCATCAAATTCGGCCTTGATCTTCTCGGCGACATTCCGATACGACTTATATAGACTTGAATCGCGTTTAACTTCGTCGGTCATAACGGGAATCTCTAATTTGGAAACCTCGTCTTTTCCCGTCTGAACCGCCACAACAACGCCCATACCAAGACACATATTACGCTTGGCGGCATTCATTTTTGCCGCCTTAGCGGGATTTGCCAGGATACGCTGGGCAAATTCCTGTTTTGAGACCACTTCCTCGGCCTCCGGATCGCCCGCCTCGGCTACTTCGCACTGCAACACGTCCGCATAGTCAAAAATCTTCGGCTCGCCGCCGCGCTGATGCACGGCCCACTTGCGGCGCGTGGCATCCTGGTAGATAGCCGGCAAAAACGTAAACCGCGGCGGGTCCAAAATCGTATCCGTGATGGTAAACACATCGGGATCAAAGGCATCCTGCGGGTTTTTCTTCTTGAACAGCCCCATATCAGCCTCCCGTACTAGCATTAAACAACTCAAGCTGAATATAGCACCAATTTCAAGCCGCTGCCTTACCCTATCGGTACGCGGCGTCTATGGCTCGCCCAGCGGAAAAGTTCATGGACGAGGGCCGGGGAGGCATAC
>CAUASQ010000138.1 GCA_958431945.1 uncultured Collinsella sp.
CGATTGGCGAAAATGCGTTGGTGGAAATGGTGAAAATTATATTGACGCTAACACGGGGTCGTCCTGGTAGACCGCGGCGTGCACGAGGTCCCTGACGGCCGCCTTGGAGTCCTCGGGCCTGCCCGAGCAGGCGCTCTGGAGGTTGCGCTGCAGGTGCGTCACGCAGCGCTGCCAGGCGCAGCCCTGGAACAGGCGCGAGACGGCGGCCACGAGCCCGGCGTGGCTGTCGGAGACCACGAGGCGAACTCCGGCCAGCCCGCGCTCGCGCAGCCCGCCGAGGAACGCCGCCCAGGAGTCCTCGCTCTCGGTGTCGACCGCGTCGCAGCCCAGGAAGTGCTTGCGCCCGTCGGCGCCCAGCCCGATCGCGGTCACGACGCCCTGCGAGACGACCGACGAGCCGACCCTGCAGCTCATGTAGGTGGCGTCGAGCCACAGGTAGCAGCACGGCGTGCCCGAGAGGTCGCGGCGGCGGAACTCCGCCACCTCGGCGTCGAGGTCGGAGCGGAGGCTCGAGACCTCCGAGCTCGACAGCGAGGATATGCCCAGCTTGGACGCCACGCGCTCGACCTTGCGGGTGGACACGCCGCACACGTACATCTCCTGCACGATGGCGGCCACCGAGGTGTCGACGCGCGACCATCGCGCGAGCATGCCCTCGGGGTAGTAGGTGCCGTGCCTGAGCTTGGGTATCTCGAGCTCCACGTCGCCCACGGCGGTCTTGAGCGACCTGGGGCGGTAGCCGTTGCGGCTGTTCTCCCTGCCGTCGCTGCGCTCGTTGCGGCTCGCGCCGCACATCTGCTGGGCCTCGGAGTCCATCAGTGCGTTCATCACGCCGCCCAGCACCCTGCACGCGAGCTCGCGCGCGTCGCCGCACTCCTGCCAAAGCCTCGCCGCCTCGAGGGCCTCGTCGCGGCCGAGGCGCAGTACACTCTCTTCTTGGGGCATCGCCTTTCCTTCCATTCGTCACCTTCATTACTCCAACGACGAATTCTAGGCGGTGTCCCCTCCCTTTCAAGAAAGGGCGGAGGCGGGGCATGCCCCGCCTCTTACACCACATCTCTGTGCGCTACCCAAAAGTGCATCGATGTTCGTCCTTCAGAGTCGCGATCGGGCTCCAAACAAGGCGATTTTGCTGCTCTGGACCGGAAAATCGCTGCTACTAATTTGGTGACAGTACTCATATTTGGCCTTTTTTGACCACTGTCCCTTGGTCCAGGACAAAACGGCTGCTCGAATCATGCGGCGGGTCCATTTTCAACTATCCTCAGCTTGCCAGTTCGAAAATGGACCCGACCCAAGATTGAATCTTTATTTCAACTTTACACCTAGGTTTACAGCTGTCTTGTCAGCTGTAAACCTAGGTGTCATACTAAAGCCCCAAGATTCGCCAAAAGAGAGGGGCCTTGATGGCACAGAGCGCGAACATGGATGCGTCGGAGCTTGCACGCGATATCGCGGCCGGCCTAGCATCGGCAACGACGGCAACGGAGCGCGCGGCACTGGTGCCCGCAGAGCTCGTCGAGGCTATTCAGCAACTAAAAACCCAACGTGACGCGGTGATCCTGGCACACTATTACGTGGCGCCCGAGGTCCAAGCCGTTGCCGATTACGTCGGCGACAGCTTCTACCTGGCAAAACTCGCCAAGAGCCTGCCGCAGCAGACCATCGTGCTGTGTGGCGTGGAGTTTATGGGCGAGAGTGCCAAGCTGCTCAACCCCACCAAGACCGTGCTGCTGCCCGAGCCGGGCGCGGACTGCCCCATGGCGCACATGGTCAAGCGCGAGACGGTCGACGCGGCGCGCACCGAGTACGGCGACGACCTGGCCGTGGTCTGCTACGTCAATTCGACGGTCGAGATCAAGAGCTGGAGTGACGTGTGCGTCACCAGCTCCAACGCCGTCAAGATCGTGTCCGAGCTGCCGCAGCAGCATATCCTGTTCATTCCCGACCAAAACCTGGGCCGTTTCGTAGCCGAGCAGGTGCCGCAAAAGCACGTCATCCTCAACAACGGCTACTGCCCGCGCCATCACATCATCACCGTCGAGCAGATCGTCGACGCGACGGAGGCCCACCCCGACGCGCTCGTGCTGGCGCATCCCGAGTGCAAGGCCGACGTCCTGGCCGAGGCCGACTACATCGGCTCCACCGCCGGCATTATCAAGTACGCCGAGGAGTCCGACGCGAGCGAGTTCATTATCGTGACGGTCCGCGGCGTGCTCTACGAGCTCGAGCGCCGCTGCCAGGGCACCGGCAAGAAGTTCTACTTCCCCGCGGTGCAGCCCACCTGCGTCAACATGGATCTCATCACGCTCGAAAAGCTCGTGCACTGCTTGGAGACGGGCGAGGGCGAGGTGCAGATTGGCGTGTCGGACGAGGCCGCCGATCAGGCCAAGCTCACGCTCGACCGCATGCTCGAGTACGCGGCGCGCTAATCCAATGTGACATGAGGGACCGTCCCTTATGCCACATTACAAGGGAGAGGATTCCTGTGGAAACCAAACAATACCCCAACATGGAGTGCGACGTCGTCATTGCCGGCTGCGGCGTGGCGGGTCTGTACGCGGCCCTCAATCTGCCGACGAGCACGCGCGTGATCATGCTCTCCAAGGGCGCTGTCGACGAGTGCGATTCGATGCTCGCGCAGGGCGGCATCTGCGTGCTGCCCGAAGGCTCGGACTACGATGCCTTCTTTGAGGACACCATGCACGCCGGTCATTACGAGAACCGCCGCGAGAGCGTCGACATCATGATCCGCTCGAGCCGCTCGGTCATCAACGACCTGCTAGCGATGGGCGTGGATTTTGAGCGCAAGGCCGACGGCAGCCTCGACTTTACCCGCGAGGGCGCGCACAGCCGCCCGCGCATCGCCTTCCATGCCGATATTACGGGTAAGGAGATTACGACCAAGCTGCTCCAGGCTGTCCGCAAGCTGGACAACGTGCAGATTTTGGAGCACGTGGCCATGACCGACATCCTGACGGGCGAGGGTGGCGGCGCCACGGTGTGCACCGGCGTTATCGCCGTTCCCGTGGACGAGGACAACTCGGTTCGTCCCGCCGACGAGCTGGTAAACGCCGCCGAGGGCGTGCATGCCGGCGAGCCGTTTAAGATCCATGCCCGCCACACGCTGTGGGCGACGGGCGGTATCGGCGGCGTATACGACCACTCGACCAACTATCCGCAGCTCACGGGCGATGCCTGCTACATCGCTCAGGAGCATGGCATTAAGATGGAGCACCTGGACTACGTGCAGATTCACCCCACGGGACTGTTCTCGCCGCAGCCGGGTCGCACCTTCCTGATCAGCGAGAGCTGCCGCGGCGAGGGCGCGATTTTGCTCAACGCCGCCGGCGAGCGCTTTACCGATGAGCTTCAGCCGCGCGATGTGGTCGCCGCCGCTATTCGCGAGCAGATGAAGCAGGACGGCACCGAGCACGAGTGGCTGAGCTTTGCCCCCGTCGAGCGCGACGTGGTGACCGGGCACTTTGCCAACATCCGCGCACGCTGCCTGGAGGACGGCCGCGACATCTTGGACGAGCCCATTCCCGTTACGCCCACACAGCACTACTTTATGGGCGGCGTGTGGGTCGACAAGGACGGCCGCACCTCGATGCCCGAGCTCTACGCCGCGGGCGAGACGGCCTGCAACGGCGTTCACGGCAAGAACCGCCTTGCATCAAACAGCCTGCTCGAAGCACTGGTCTGGGGTCGTCGCGCCGCGTGGTACATGCGTACCGGCGAGTCGCTGGCCGTGGAGCAGGCGGGCGATCCCGCGCTCGATGGCCGTCATCGCGCCCTGAGCGCCGACACCCTGGCAATCGATGATTTGGCCCGTGCCGCCGGCACGCAGGCCGTGGAGGAGTAGACCATGAATCCCATTACTATGAAACTCGTCGTCGATGATCTGATTCTGCAAGCTCTGCGCGAGGACATTACGTTTGAGGACGTGAGCACGGCGAGCGTGTGCCCCACGGCGCGCCCCGCCACGGTGGAGCTTATCGCCAAAGCCGATGGCATCATCGCCGGCTTGGATGTGTTTGCTCGCACCTTTGAGCTGCTGGATCCGCAGAGCTCGGTGCTGTTTGATGTTGCCGACGGTGACGAGGTGCATGCCGGCGACCACGTGGGTCAGGTGCGCGGCGATGCGCGCGTGCTGCTTTCGGGCGAGCGCGTGGCACTCAACTACCTGCAGCGCATGAGCGGCATCGCTACTTACACGCATCGGATGGCGGCTGCGCTCGAGGGCACCAAGACCGTGCTTGTCGACACGCGCAAGACCACACCGGGCATGCGTGTGTTTGAAAAGGCGGCAGTCGAGATCGGCGGTGGCAGCAACCACCGCTATAACCTGTCGACGGCTGTCATGCTCAAGGACAACCACATCGACGCCGCCGGTGGCGTGACGCGTGCGATCG
>CAUASQ010000139.1 GCA_958431945.1 uncultured Collinsella sp.
AGCGTCGTGTGCTGCAGCATTATCTTGTTTGCGCTGCTGTGTTGCGCGTGGATTGGGCCCGAGCGGCTTGCCATGAGCGCGCCCTCGGTGCTGCGCGGCAAGTATTTCGAAGGCTCGGGCGTCGTGGGCATTTTTATTGGCACCGTGGCGTTTGCCCTGCTGGCGCCGCTTGTGGGCGGCCTGATCGACGGCGTTGACCGCAAACTTTCGGCCCGCATGCAGGGCCGCGTGGGTCCGTGTCTGCTGCAGCCCTTCTACGACGTTGCCAAGCTGCTGCGCAAGGCCCCCGCCAGCGTAAACACCATGGACGATACCTACATGGCGTGCGCGCTCATCTTCACTGTCGTGGGCGGCGGCATCTTTGTGTCGGGCTCCAACACGCTGCTGTGCGCTTTTATGGTTACCCTCGCCGCGATCTTTGTGGTGTTGGCGTCCGCCTCGACGCAAAGCCCGTTTGCCCAGGTCGGCGCCGACCGTGAGTTGCTGCAGGTTATGAGTTACGAGCCCGCCGTTCTGCTGATGAGCGTGGGCCTGTACCTTGCCACCGACAGCTTCGATTCCATCGCCGTGACGGGGCAGTCGGCCCCCATCATCGTGTACAGCGCACCCATTTTCCTCGCGTTGCTCGCGGTGCTCACCATCAAGCTGCGCAAGTCGCCGTTCGATCTTTCGTACTCGCATCACGCGCATCAGGAGATCGTCCAGGGCGTCGCCACCGAGATGAGCGGCGGCACGCTGGCCAAGATGACCCTCATGCACTGGTGTGAGACCGTGCTGTTTTTGATGTGGGTGGGCATGTTCTTTGTTTGGGACAACCCGGTGAGCTGGGTGGTCGCCCTGGTCGTGATGGCCGCGACGTATTTTGTCGAGGTGCTGATCGACAACACCTTCGCCCGTAGCACCTGGCGCAGCTGCTTTAGGCTCGGATGGGGCGTGGCGCTGGTGTTTGGCCTGCTCAACCTTATGCCCATCCTCGTCGACGTGTTTATTTAGGAGGCGGCATCCATGGATCATAAAATGTCGCGCTCGCCGTGGGTTATTCATTACGACGGCTCGAGCTGCAACGGATGCGATATCGAGGTGCTGGCCTCGCTCACGCCGCTGTTCGATGCGGAGCGCTTTGGCGTGGTCAACACCGGCAACCCCAAGCATGCGGATATCTTTTTGGTGACGGGGTCGGTCAATGCCCAGAACCTGCCTGTCGTGCGCCAGATCTACAACCAGATGCTCGAGCCCAAGTGCGTGGTGGCGTGCGGCATCTGCGCGTGTTCAGGTGGCGTGTTCCGCGACGCCTACAACGTGATCGGTGGCGTGGACCGCGCGATTCCCGTGGACGTGTACGCGCCCGGGTGCGCCATTCGCCCCGAGACCGTGATCGATGCCATCGTGGAGGCGTGCGGCATCCTGGACCAGAAGGAGGCCGTGATGCGCGCCGGCGGTGACCCGCTCACCGTGGGTGGTGCCGCTACCTGGGACGGTGGCGTTGAGCTGGGCGAGGACGGGTTTGTGGCTGCTGCTGAGGCCGGCGACGCGCCCGCCGAGGAGCCCGCCGAGCCCGTCGCTGGCGACGTACCTGCTGAGACGCCCGCCGCTGCAAAGGAGGCCGAGTAATGCAAAAGGCAATCTATACCACCGTCGGGATCGATGAACTGTTGCCGCATGTGCAGGCGCTCAAGGGTGCCGGCGCGCGCTTTGTGCAGATGCATGCCGAGCGCTGTGTGGACGACGGATCGTATCGCCTGGTCTATACGTTTATCAACGTTCGTGTCGCTCAGGAGCATATTGCGCAGGACGGAAACTATGCGATTGAGAACCTGGTAGTCGAGGGTATCGACCAGTACCAGGAGATTCCGTCCATCAGCTCGTACTATCCGGCGGTATTCCCGTTTGAAAACGAGGCGCACGACCTGTTTGGTCTTGCCATCACCGACATGCAGATCGACTTTAAGGGCTTTTTCTACCAGGTCTCGACTGCCGAACCCATGAGCGTTATCACGCCCGAGGTGAAGGCCGCGCGCGAGAAAGCCATGAAGGTGCGTGCCGCTGCCGAGGCCAAGGCGCGCAAGGCCACGGCCGAGAAGGCTGCTACTGCCACGGCCGCTGCGGGGGAGGGCACTGCGGGCGCTGGCGATGCTGCGGGCGCTGCCGTCGCTCAGCCCGCTGCGGCTGCCGGCTCCGATGCTCAGCACGATGAAACTGCTGCGAAGGCCGCGCTCAAGGCTGCCGAGATGGAGGCAAAGCTCGCCGCCATGGATCCCGAGAAAGCGGCCAAGGTCCGCGCGGCGCTTGCCGCCAAGGTCGCCCGCGACAAGCAGAAAAAGGAGGCGTAAGGTCCATGGCACATCGCTCCGTTATTCCGTTTGGCCCGCAGCACCCGGTGCTGCCCGAGCCGCTTCATCTGGACCTGGTGATCGAGGACGACCGCGTTCTCGAGGCAATTCCGCAGATCGGCTTTGTGCACCGCGGACTCGAGAAGCTCACCGAAAAGCGCGATATGCATCAGTTTGGCTACATCGCCGAGCGCATCTGCGGCATCTGCGCCGTGGGCCACAGCTGCGGCTATGCCAGCGCCTGCGAGCGCATGCTCGACATCGAGGTGCCCGGCCGCGTGCAGTATATCCGCACCATTCTGCACGAGCTTTCGCGCATCCACTCACATCTGCTGTGGCTGGGCCTGCTTGCCGACGCCTTTGGCTTCGAGGCGCTGTTCTATCGTTCGTGGACCCTGCGCGAGCAGATTCTCAAGATCTTCGAGAGCACGTGCGGCGGCCGCGTGATTCTGTCGATCAACGAGATCGGCGGCCTTAAACACGACATTGAGGACTCCGAGCTGGCGGGCATTGTCCAGACGCTCGATGCCATGCGTCCTGACTACGAGGCCCTGGTGCATACGTTTTTGGACGACAACAGCTGCGGCGAGCGCCTGCATGGCGTGGGCGTGATCAGCAAGAAGGACGCGCTGGAGCTTTCGATGGTCGGCCCGTTTGGGCGCGCCTCGGGCGTGGACTACGACGTGCGCATGTTCGGTGACGGCGCCTATGCGGACCTGGCTGCGTTTGAGCCCGTCGTTGCTGCCGATGGCGACTGCTATGCCCGCTGCCAGGTGCGTTGTGCCGAGGTCACGCAGGCCATGGACATCATCAAGGAGCTTGTCGGCAAGATCCCGCACGACGGTATCGGCGGGCGCACCAAGCTTACGCCGGCCGACGGCGCGCGCGGCGAGGTTGTGATTGAGCAGCCGCGCGGCGAGGCTTATTACTATGTGCGCGGCAACGGCACCAAAAATCTGGACCGTTTCCGCGTGCGCACGCCGACGTCGCAGAACTTGGCGGGTCTGACGCATGCGCTGCAGGGTGTGCTCATTGCCAATGTGCCCATGATTATCCTGACCATCGACCCCTGCATTAGCTGCACGGAAAGGTAGGCGCGGCATGAGTTTGCTGACATTTGCCAAGACGGCCTTGGGTTCTATGGTCAAGCGGCCAGTAACGGTGTGCTATCCGCAGGAGAAGCTCGCGGCGCCTGCGCGCCTGCGCGGACATATCGTCAACGACATGGACGTGTGCATCTGCTGCGGCATGTGCGCGCGCCGTTGCCCGGCGGGCGCGCTTGCGGTCGATCGCAAGGGTGGTACCTGGTCGATCGACCCGTATGCCTGCGTGGTGTGCGGTGAGTGCATCGAGAGCTGCCCCAAGCACTGCCTGACTATGGACACCGCTCGTACTCCAGTTGCGGCGGACAAGACTCCCACGGTAGAAACCAAACTGGAATAGAGCTGGAATAGGGGCTGGTGGGGCAAAAATGCCCCACCAGCCCCGCGCTTGGACGCGCGGCTGGACCGCCACGAACAAAACTATGCCGGATTACGGGGCTAGATAGCGAACCTCCGACCATACAGAAAATCGCAAAAATAAAACCGCAGGTAGATAGCGTGCCGTTTTCCAAAAAATGAAGGCATGGATGAGGGTCCCGACTTTAGCCCCGTAATCCGGCATAGTTTTGAAATGGCACCATATTCGTAACAGCCCTTGATCTCCCGTGGGCAGAGGGAAACGGATCATTTTGGCCTCGCGAGGGCTGCCGCGTGACCCGTCTGCCACGAAATGGGCCCATCTACTACGTTTAGGCGGCAGCCATCGACCACAGCAAGTAATGCGAAATAAAAACTGCAGGTAGAACGCCTGCGGTTTTTCATGAAAAGCGGGTATGGTCGGGGGTGTCGAGTCAAACGTAGTAGATGGCCCGATTTCGTGGCGAGTGTTACCAACTGATCCCCGGGGACGGAGAAAAACGGATCATTTTGACCTGTTGGCTCCGAGTCGCACCCGTTTTCCTGCGAAAACTCTCGTGTCTCAACTTTGGTGAGACATTTGTCTCACGCCCAAAATCAAATCTGGAACGTGTGTCACCTGCC
>CAUASQ010000140.1 GCA_958431945.1 uncultured Collinsella sp.
GGCCTCTACGGGAATCTTCACGTCCTTCTCCTCAGAGTCAACGGGGGCGGCGCCAACGGCGGCCGCCTCCGTGCGAGCTTTACGGGCGGACATGATTACTTGTCCTCGTCGTCCACAACCTCGTAGTCGGCGTCGACCACGTCATCGTCGGCAGGCTGGGCACCGGCGGCACCGTCGGTCTGCTGCTGAGCGTCGGCGTAGACAACCTGAGCCAGCTCGTAGGCCACGGACTGCAGGGACTCGCCAGCGGCCTTGATGGCCTCGACGTCAGAGCCCTCGAGTGCCTTCTTGGCGTCGGCGATAGCGGCCTCGGCCTTGGACTTCACATCGGCGGAAACCTTGTCGCCCAGCTCGTTGAGGGTCTGCTCGGTGGAGTAGCACAGGCTGTCGGTCTGGTTGCGGACCTCGACCTCTTCCTTCTGCTTCTTGTCCTCCTCGGCATGAGCCTCGGCGTCCTTGACCATACGATCGACTTCGTCATCGGAAAGCGCGGTGGAACCGGAAATGGTGATCTGCTGCTCCTTGCCGGTGCCCTTGTCCTTAGCGGAGACCTTGACGATGCCGTTGGCGTCGATGTCGAAGGTGACCTCGATCTGCGGCACGCCGCGACGGGCAGCCGGGATACCGGTCAGCTGGAACTTACCGAGCGACTTGTTGTCGCGGGCAAGCTCGCGCTCGCCCTGGAGCACGTTGATCTCGACGCTGGTCTGGTTATCGGCAGCGGTGGAGTAGACCTCGGTCTTGGAGGTCGGGATCGTGGTGTTGCGGTCGATCATCTTGGTCATGATGCCGCCCATGGTCTCGACGCCCAGCGACAGCGGGGTAACGTCGAGCAGCAGGATGCCCTCGACGTCGCCGGTGAGCACGCCGCCCTGAACGGCAGCGCCGTCGGCAACGACCTCGTCGGGGTTCACGGACATGTTGGGCTGCTTGCCGGTCATGGTCTTGACGAGCTCCTGGACGGCGGGCATACGGGTGGAGCCGCCGACGAGGATGACCTCGGTCAGATCGGAGAGCTTGAGCTTGGCGTCGCGCAGGGCGTTGGTGACAGGCTGCTTGCAGCGCTCGAGCAGGTCGCGGGTGATCTTCTCGAACTCGGCGCGGGTCAGCGTGTAGTTGAGGTGCAGCGGGCCGGACTGGTTCATGGTGATGAACGGCAGGTTGATGGTGGTCTGCTGGGCGGCGGAGAGCTCCTTCTTGGCGTTCTCGGCGGCCTCCTTCAGACGCTGCAGGGCCATGGGGTCCTGACGCAGGTCGACACCGTTCTCCTGCTGGAACTTATCGGCCATCCAATCGATGACGCGCTGATCCCAGTCGTCGCCGCCCAGGTGGTTGTCGCCCGAGGTGGACAGAACCTCAAACACGCCGTCGGCGAGGTCGAGGATGGAGACGTCGAAGGTGCCGCCACCCAGGTCGAAGACCAGGATGCGCTGGTCGGTGCCCTGCTTGTCCAGGCCATAGGCCAGAGCAGCAGCGGTCGGCTCGTTGACGATACGCTTGACGTTGAGGCCAGCGATCTTACCGGCGTCCTTGGTGGCCTGACGCTGGGCGTCGTTGAAGTAGGCCGGGACGGTGATGACGGCGTCGGTGACGGTCTCGCCCAGATACTTCTCGGCGTCGGCCTTCATCTTTGCGAGCGTCATGGCGCTCACCTGCTCGGCGGTGTAGTCCTTGCCCTCGATGTCGACGACGGCACGGCCACCCTGACCCTCCTTGACCTCATACGGCACGGTCTTGATCTCGGAGGTGCACTCGGAGTACTTGCGGCCCATGAAGCGCTTGATGGAAAACACGGTGTTCTTGGGGTTGGTGACAGCCTGGTTCTTAGCGGCCTTACCCACGACGCGGTCGCCGTCGGCACGGAAGCCCACGACGGACGGGGTGGTGCGGTCGCCCTCGGCGTTCACGATAATGGTCGGAGAACCGCCCTCGAGGACGGCCATAGCGGAGTTAGTAGTACCAAGATCGATACCAAGAATCTTACTCATTAGAAATTCCCTCTCTCTTGTGCGTTCGCGCCGCCTCGACGGTCTGTCGCGCGGCGCTTCGGCTTGTCTTTCAGGATGTAGTGTATCCCCTTATGGGTCGGAATATACAAAATCTAAGTCAATTCATATAAGATTTCTTATTGTCGAGAGTTTAGGTTCTTAAATGAGCAGGTAGATGCGCTGTTTGAGTTCTCGGCAAATCTATCGAGATCTATGTAGAGTTGGCTGAGAGTTGGGCCCGAGGCCGCATGGAGCGGTCTTTGGGCGGTCCCGAGGAAAGCACAACCCGTTTTGAGTGTGGATTCTGGGTCGCAGTTTCCGTCTGAAGGCCCAACCGGAAACTGCGACCCGTTTTTCGGCCAAATAACGGGATGTCCTTTCCGCAGGCGCGCTCAATTGCTCAATATTACGAGTCACCTTTAGCTAACATTTGTGCAGCTCACCGACCTCACCTGTGCGTTTCTTAGTAAGCCGCGGCATACTCGGCGAACGGTATGAAGATGCCGGCCAGAGGGTATTGCAAACGGTCGCTCCCGTGGTATGTTTTTGCCCGAATCAAACCGGCGCGCATCGCCTGTAGCGTCGGTCAACAGAGAGGAAACTACCATGGCTCATCCCGTAATTGATGCCGACGAGTGCATCGCTTGTGGCGTTTGCGTCGACTCCTGCCCCGCCGGCGTTCTGGAGCTCCAGGACGTCGCTACCGTCGCTGACGAGGACTCCTGCGTCGCCTGTGGCGCTTGCCAGGACGCTTGCCCCGCTGGCGCGATCACCGAGATCGTCGAGGAGTAACAACTCCCCACTTGCGCACTCAAAAGTACACCGTGCACAAAAAGGAGGCCTTCGCATCGCCGCGGAGGCTTCTTTTTTGTGCGGATAACTAATTTGGCACCGTCGCAGGTTGAGCTCACGTCAGCGAAAACGCCCCTAAGCGAGCAAGGTGACGTGAAAGAGGAGGGAAGCGTACTTTGGGTACGCGACCGACGATTGAACGCCAGATTGCCGCTTAGGGGCGTTTGCAGCGTCGGCTAAGAGAGATCGTCCTCATAGGGCATCAGGTCTGCCAGATAGCCCTTCTCCTTGAGCATGGCCTCAATCTCGTCGAGAGTCTGCTCGTCCTCCGCCGCGATGCGATGGAAGTGATAGCCGCTCGTCACCGTTAGTAGTGGAAAGCTCTTGCCGCTCTCAATATCGTGCAGGTAGCGCTCAACATCGCGACGATTGCGGATGTCCAGGTCGGCCGTGATCTTACCGTACACGCGATGATTGACGATCACGTTGAGCACGGCGCCTCCGGCGTCGACGATACTCGTGAGCTCATCGCCTGCCTGCTCCACGCTGTGGCGAACCTTGACCAAGCGCGTGGGCACGGCGGGGCTGCTGGGGGCCTCCTGCAGCACATAACCACGGTTGGTCGCCACGATATCGTGCCCATCGGCACGTAACAGGGCAATATCCTGAACCACGACCTGACGGCTCACGCCAACCTCGCGGGCAAGCGCGCTGCCCGAAACGGGCTCCGTGGCTCCTTCGAGCACGCCCATGATGGCACGGCGACGCTCGCGGGCGTCCATTATTTACCGTCCAGCAGACGCAGGTGCTTAAGCGAGAGGTCGAGAATCGGCGCAGAGTGCGTCAGCGCCCCCGAGCTAATAAAGTCAACGCCCAGGTCGGCAAGCGCGCGGATATTGCTGGCATCCACGTTGCCCGAGCACTCGGTCTTGGCGCGGCCGGCGATAAGCTCAATCGCGGCAGCCATGTCGTCGTGGGTCATGTTGTCGAACATGATGATGTCGGCGCCGGCTTCCACGGCCTCGCGCACCATGTCCAGGTTCTCGCACTCGATCTCGACCGTCGTGGTAAACGATGCATGGGCGCGCGCCATCTCGATCGCACGCGTCACGCCACCGGCGGCGTCGATGTGGTTGTCCTTGAGCATGACGGCCGTCGACAGGTTGTAGCGGTGGTTGCTGCCGCCACCGATCTCGACCGCGGCCTTCTCAAAGATACGCATGCCCGGCGTGGTCTTACGTGTGTCGACAAGCACGGTCTTGGTACCCTCGAGCGCCGCTGCCATGTTGTGTGTATAGGTGGCGATACCGCTCATACGCTGCAGATAGTTGAGCGCCACGCGCTCGCCCGAAAGCAGCACGCGCGCATCGCCGCGCACCTGGCCCACGTGGTCGCCAGCGTGCACCTCGTCACCATCGGCGACATCAAACAGCACCGAGCTCTGCGAATCCAGCAGCTCAAAGGTGCGAGCAAACACATCCAAGCCCGCGATGATGCCATCGGCCTTGGCGATAAGCTCCACCGTAGCGGGACGCGCCGTGGGGCACACGCTCGCCGTGCTCACGTCCTCAAACGTAATGTCCTCGC
>CAUASQ010000141.1 GCA_958431945.1 uncultured Collinsella sp.
GATGTGACCGAGGAAGACGTCAACAGCATGATCAAGCGTCTGATTAAGCAGACGAGCGAGACGCTGGAGATGTCCATCAAGGCCGGCACCGACCAGGAGCGTACCGACAACCTGACCGAGCAGGTCAAGATCCTGGAGAGTCTGCTGCCCGCGCAGGTTTCGGGCGAGGAGCTCGAGGCCCTGATCGAGCAGGTTATCGCCGAGCTGGGCGCCACGTCCAAGAAGCAGATGGGCCAGGTTATGGGTGCACTCGGCAAGGCCACCGGCGGCAACTTCGACAAGCCGGCCGCGGCAAAGATCGTCGGCGCAAAGCTTGCGTAATTTGTTACGCGGTTTTACCAAACCGCGTAACGGCTCGACGCTGCAAACCCGTACACACGGCAATCTGACGTTCAATTTCAAGGGCGCGACCATAAGGTCTGCGCCCTTTCATTTCACGTCACCTTGCTCGCGTGTACGGGTTTTCGCTGACTTATGCTCAACAAGGGCGGTTGTATTATTTTCGGCGCTCATTGGGGACGGGCTTAAATGAGTGGGTTAAAGGTTGCGGGTTCTTTACGGGAATGTAGTGTGGGCTGCGGAAACGCGGTTCTTTCCGTACAATAGTTCAACTCGTGTAAACGCAGGGAAGGGACATTCATGGCAGACATGATCGAGATCAAGCATCTCAACAAGTACTTTGGCGACCTGCATGTGCTCAAAGATATCAATCTCACCGTCAAGCGCGGCGAGAAGCTCGTAATGATCGGGCCTTCCGGCTCGGGTAAGTCGACGCTCATCCGTTGCGTCGATTATCTGGAGGAGCCCACGTCGGGCGAGGTCGTCATCGACGGTACGCCGCTCACCAAAAAGAATCACCTGGAGATGGCTCGCAAGTATAGTTCCATGGTGTTTCAGCAGTTCAACCTGTATCCCAACATGACGGTGCTCGGCAACCTGACGCTCGCGCCCATCAAGCTGCAAAAGAAGAGCAAGGAGGGGGCGACCGAGATCGCCATCGCCGCGCTCAAGCGCGTTGGCATGGCGCATAAGGCCGGCGAGTATCCGCAGAATCTCTCGGGCGGTCAGCAGCAGCGCATCGCCATCGCCCGTGCCCTGTGCACCAAGCAGCCCATCATCCTGTTTGACGAGCCGACCTCGGCGCTCGACCCCGAGATGGTCCAAGAGGTTCTGGACGTTATGATTGAGCTCGCGCAGGAGGACATCACCATGATCTGCGTGACGCACGAGATGGGCTTTGCGCGCCAGGTGGCCGACCGCGTCATCTTTATGGAGGACGGTCGCATTCTGGAGGAGGGCACGCCCGAGCACTTCTTCGATAACCCCGAGAACCCGCGCTGCCGCGAGTTCCTGTCCAAGATTCTGCACTAGGCGCGGTGATGGACATGACGGATATGACGAGGGCGGCCGTGTCGCGCCGTCACTTTTTGCAGCTGGCTGGCGCCGGCATGCTTGCGCTGACGGGGACCGCGCTTACCGGTTGCGGCAACTCCACCAGCGGCGAGGGCTCCGACAAGGGGTCCAAGCTTGCGGCCATCAAGTCACGTGGCCATCTGAATGCCGGCGTTAAGAAGGATGTTCCCGGCTATGGCTATTACGACACCGCCAAGGGCCGCTTTGAGGGCATGGAAGTCGATTTGTGCTACCAGATCGCCGCTGCCGTCTTTGGCGTGAGCTACAAGGAGGCCCGCGCCCAGGAGCTTGTCGAGTTTACCGACGTAACGCCCAAGACGCGCGGCCCACTGATCGATAACGGCCAGCTTGACGTGGTCGCGGCGACCTACACCATCACCGACGAGCGCAAGAAGAGCTGGGATTTCTCGACGCCGTACCGCACCGACTACGTGGGACTCATGGTCAAGAAGCGTTCGGGCTTTACCTCGATTGAGGATCTGGATGGTAAGGTCATTGGTGTGAGCCAGGGTGCCACCACGCAGGGCCTGATCGAGCAGATGATCAAGGACAACGGATTTAGCTGTAAGCCCGAGTTTAGGGCCTTTAGCGGCTATCCCATCATCAAGAGTTCGCTCGACGCCGGCAATATCGACGTCTTTGCCATGGACCGCTCCACGCTGGCCGGTTACATGAACGAGACCGTTGAGTTACTGCAGCCCGAGGTCAAGTTTGGTGAGCAGGGCTACGGCGTGGCGACCAAGAAGGGCTGCGACCTTTCGGCTGTGGTCGATCAGGTAGTTTGCGATCGCCTGGCCGATGGCTGGCTCGACCAAGAGGTCAAGACCTGGGGTCTTGTATAGGCGCATCGTCCAAGGAAGGAATCAAATGCTCGAAGGATTATTTGACGCCGACCGTTGGTCGACGACATTTCAAAACATGGGGCCCTTCTGGGAGGGCTTTGGCGTGACGCTGCAGGTGGTCGTTGCCGGCCTGCTGCTATCGCTGGTGCTGGGCACGCTGCTGGGCGTGTTCTCTACCACTCGTTCGCGCGTGCTGCGCGCCATAAGCCGCGTGTATGTGGAGTTTTACCAGAACACTCCGTTGCCCGTGCAGGTGCTCTTTATGTACATGGCCGGTCCGCAGTTTTTGCAGGCCATAACCGGTGCCGACCAGCCGGTGCGCATCGCGCCGTTCGTGCTGGGCTTCTTGGGTGTGGGCCTGTATCACGCGGCCTACATTTCGGAGGTCATCCGCACTGGTATCGAGGCGGTTCCGCGCGGTCAGATGGAGGCGGCCCAGAGCCAGGGCTTCACCCGTGCGCAGGCATACTGGTACATCGTGTTGCCCCAGACGTTCAAGATCATTCTGCCGCCGCTGTGTAACCAGGCGCTCAACCTGGTCAAGAACACGTCGGTGCTGGCGCTTGTGGCCGGCGGCGACCTTATGTACCGTTCCGACAACTTTGTGAGTCTGTACGGTTACCTGCAGGGATACATCGTCTGCTGCCTTATGTACTTCATCATCTGCTTTCCGCTCGCCATGCTGGTGCAGTGGCTCGAGCGCCGCTCCAAGGAGCGTCCGCGCGGCGTGAGCCTGGCCGAGCTGGGGCTCGACAACGTAGAGGAGGCCTAGCGCATGGAAATCTTCAACGCGACCAACCTGCTCTACATTTGGGGCGGCTTTGTTAAGACGATCGAGATCTCGGCGCTGTCGATCTTTTTCTCGCTCATCTTTGGCACGGTGCTGGCGCTCGTTAAGAGCTATGCGCCCCGCCCGTTCCGTATTTTGGTGAGCGCCTATATCGAGCTGTTCCGTTGCACGCCGAACCTGCTGTGGATCCTGTTTATCTACTTTACGGTGCAGGGTTTGGACATTGTGATTTCGACCATCGCCTTTACACTGTTTACCAGCGCTGTTATGGCCGAGATTGTGCGCGGCGGCCTCAACTCGATTCCGCGCGGCCAGTTTGAGGCAGCGCAGAGCCAGGGCTTTGGCTTCTTTGCCACCATGCGCTACATCATTCTGCCGCAGACGTTTAAGACGATCATTCCGGCGCTGTTTAGCCAGTGCACGACTGTCATTAAGGACAGCTCGTATCTTTCGGGCATTAACGTGGCCGAGCTCATGTACACGGCAAACGTCGTGATGGCCCATGCGATCGACCTGTCGCAGGTTCTTATGCTCTACGGCCTGGTGTTTGCGATGTACTTTGTGCTCAACTTTGGTATCTCGCTGCTGGTCCGAGCGTATCAGCGCCGCATCGTGGCCGCATAGTCCTGCTTCCCCAAGCACGGCACCTTGCCCCTCAATCGTCGCTTGCGTACATTTAGTATGCGGCGCTCCTCTTTCGGGGCAATCTGCCGCACTTGGGAAACCAGGGCGGTCGTAAGTGACAAAATGGGAATCAGGAATCGCCTATTTCTCATTTGCTAGAAAGGAATCGCGATGAGCGATCTGGAGAATAAGAAGAATCCTGTGGTCATTACCATCGCGCGCGACTTTGGCGCCGAGGGCCACGAGATTGGCCGCATGCTTGCCGACGAGTTGGGGATTCCGCTGTACGATAACGAGCTGCTGGTACGTGCGTCGCTGCGCGCGGGCGAGTCGCTCGATAAGATGGCCGCCTATGATGAGCGTCTGGCCGTGGAGAACATGGCGTTTCTGCCCGACCGCTACGATGCGCGTTCGTACTCGGATAAGTTGTTCCAAAAGATGAGCCAGGTGATTTTGGATCTGGGCGAGACCGAGAGCTGCATTATCGAAGGCCGTCTGTCCGATTACCTGCTGCGCAACAACCCCAGCCACATTGCCGTGTTGGTGACCGCACCCTTTGAGGACCGCGTCGAGATTGTGCGCAAGAAGCGTGGCCTTAACAAAAAGAAGGGCGCCAAGCTGGTCAAGCAGCAGCAGAAGGCGCGCGAGGCGTTCTATAAGCGCTACAGTGCCGG
>CAUASQ010000142.1 GCA_958431945.1 uncultured Collinsella sp.
GCTGAGCTTCCTTCCGAGGAGGAGCAGTTCAACGCCTACCGCAAGGTCGCCAGCGCGCTCAAGGGCGCTCCGGTCATCATCCGCACGCTCGATGTGGGCGGCGACAAGGAGATCCCGTACCTGCATATGGTCAAGGAAGAGAACCCCTTCATGGGCTTCCGCGCCGTGCGTTACTGCCTGGCCAACCCCGACCAGTACAAGGTCCAGCTCCGCGCCCTGCTGCGCGCCAGCGCCTTCGGTGACGTCAAGATCATGATCCCGCTCGTCACCTGCGTCGAGGAAGTCTTGGCTGTCAAGGAGCTTGTCGAGCAGTGCAAGGCCGAGCTGACCGAAGAGGGTCGCAAGTTCAACGAGAACATCGAGGTCGGCATCATGGTCGAGACGCCTGCCGCCTCGCTGCTCGCTGACCGCCTGGCCGAGGTCGCCGACTTCTTCTCCATCGGTACCAACGATCTGATCGGCTACACCATGTGCGCCGACCGTGGCAACGACACCATCTCCAACCTGTACCAGGTTTACTATCCCGCCGTGCTCCGCTCGCTCAAGAACATCATCGAGAGCGGCGTGAAGGCCGGCATCATGGTCGGTATGTGCGGCGAGGCCGCTGCCGATCCGTTGCTCGAGCCGCTGCTGATCAGCTGGGGCCTGGAGGAGTTCTCGATGAGCGCTCCGTCCATCCTGCGCGCCCGCAAGACCATCAGCCAGTGGACCAAGGCCGAGTGCGACGAGCTCGCCGAGAAGGCGCTCGCCTGCAACACCGCTGCCGAGGTCAAGGCACTGCTCGAGTCCGCAGCTCGCTAATTTGGTATCAGAGGTAACCGCGTGGTTGGAATGGGCCGGCCACGCGGCCCTCACATATACAGGGGGTACTGTAAATGTTCTACACGCTAACCGCTAACCCGGCTGTCGACATGACGGTTTCGAGCTCTCCGCTCGAGCCCGACGAGAACGTCCGCACCGGCTCGGCCAGCTACACGGCTAACGGCAAGGGCCTCGACGTGTCCTTCGCCTTTAAGAAGATGGGCGTCGACACCGTCGCGCTCGGTTTCTTCGCCGGCTTCACGGGCAAGTTCATCGTCGAGGAGGTCATGAACCTGGGTTGCCTCTGCCGCCCGGTCTGGACCGACGGTATCACGCGCATCAACACCTACGTCAACGATGGCCAGCACGAGTACGGCATCCTGAACCCCGGTGCTCCGATCACGCCGCAGCACCAGGAGGAGCTCTACAACATCCTGGACACCGCGGGCGACCTTGAGTGCCTGATCGTCTCCGGTTCCGTGCCTCCCAAAGCTACGCCCGACTTCCTGGCTCAGGTCATGGAGCACGCTCAGGCCCGTGGCGCCGACGTCGTCCTGGACCTGTCCTCCGACAAGCTCAAGGAGCTCGCTCACAAGAAGCCGCTGCTCATTAAGCCGAACCATCACGAGATGAAGGCTATCTTCGGCGTGCCGGTCGACACCGACGACGAGGTCCGCGTTGCCATGAAGCTGGCTCACGAGGCCGGCGTCCAGAACGTGCTGCTCACCCGTGGTAGCCGCGGTGACGCCTACTTCTCCAACGGCGAGGACATCTGGTATGCCAAGCGTGAGTTCAACATCAAGCTTGTCTCTTCCGTCTGCGCCGGCGACTGCACCCTCGCTGCGTTCCTGCACAAGTGGTACAGGGATCGCGACAACGTCGAGGAGGCCATGAAGCTCGCTATGGCCACCGGCGCCAACGTTGCCGAGTCCGTCGGCATCGGCGACTTTGGTCACGTCGACGAGTACAGCAAGCGCGTTGCCGTTCGCAAGCTCGATCGCAAGTAAGCGAAACGCGACATATTCGTGCCCATGCGGCGCTCCGGTTTCGGCCGGGGCGCTTTTTTGTTCCGCCATGGTGGAGAGGTGTCCTGCCGTCCTTCATCGCTTCCACACCGTTCACCGAGTTGTTGTAGCCTTTTACCGAAGCGTGGAATATACTTTCATTAACACGTTGCTTCGTGAAAGGAACATTCATGATTTACACGCTTACTGCAAATCCCGCCATTGACTACAACATCTCCTGCGACGGTCTTGCTGCCAACACCGTCACGCGTACCCGCAACGCCGTCTACACGCCCAACGGCAAGGGTCTCAACGTCTCTTTTACGCTCGACCACTACGGCGTCGACACCACGATCCTGGGCTTCTTCGCCGGCTTCTCGGGTGAGTATATCGTTAAGGGCGCCGAGGCCCTGGGCGTGCCCGTCAAGCCCGTGTGGACTGACGGCATCACGCGCGTCAACGTGTTCCTCAATGCCGGCCCCGACACCGAGTACAACATGGTCAACGCCGGTGCCGCCATCAACGAAGCCAACGAGCAGGAGATGTTTGAGCTTATCGATTCGCTCGATGACATGACCTGCCTGGTTATCAGCGGCTCGCTGCCCCCCAACACCTCCGAGGGCTTCCTAGCAGAGGTCCTGCGTCGCGTGAAGGCGAAGGGCGCCGAGTTCGTGCTCGATATCTCGAGCCATCAGCTGGCCGACCTCATTGCTATGGAGCCGTTGCTCATTAAGCCCAACGACGACGAGCTGCTCGACATCTTTGGCATTAAGGTGAGCGGTGGCGACGACGAGTCCGTCAAGGGCGCTATGGCTGAGCTGCACGCCAAGGGCGCTAAGAATGTACTGCTGACGCTCGGCGGCGACGGCGCGTACTTCTCCAACGGCGAGCACATCTGGTTTGCCAACCGCACCTTCGACGTCAAGCTGCTGTCGACCGTCTGCGCGGGCGACTCCTCGCTGGCCGCCTTCCTGTCCGTGTGGCACGACGCCCCCGAGCGCGTCGAGGATGCCCTGCGCCTCTCGATGGCCACCGGCGCCAACGTGGTCGAGTGCCCGGGTCTGGGCGATTTTGCCAAGGTCGATGAGTATCAGAAGGGTATAGCCATTCGTCAGGTCTGCTAGCGTGGCGTACGGGCCTTGCATCTTTGCTTTGTAGAGCACCCGTCTCGGATTGCCGAGGCGGGTGCTTTTTCATGTTTGTAGTCGATGCCTTGGGATCTAATCGTGCTTGAAGCGCGTTCGCGTGTGCGCCCGCTCTCATTTCTTGCTAGACTTCTTGGAAACCATCAATCGATATGCCCGCAATTGCAGGAGGCCACAGGAATGTGCAATGTTTCGCTCAACGCTACGCAGCCGTCAGTCGCCTCTCTGTGCGTGTTGCGAGCCCTCGAGGATGCCGGTCTTGAGGCCTGGTACGTGGGCGGTTGGGTACGTGACGCCCTGATGGGACGTCCCAGCCACGATGTCGACATGTGCTGTAGCGGCCTGTGGCAGGAGTCCAAGGCGGCACTCGAGGCCGCCGGTATTGCCGTAGTTGAGTCGGGCATTAAATTTGGCGGCATTACGGCTATTTGCGATGGCGAGCGCATTGAGGTCACCACCTATCGCCTGGACGGCTTCTATACCGACGGTCGTCATCCTCAGAGTGTGGAGCGCGCCGCTTCGCTTGAGGACGATCTGGCGCGCCGCGACTTTACCGTCAATGCCATGGCGTGGCATCCCGAGCGCGGCCTTGTCGACCGCTACGATGGCCAGGGCGACCTAGACCGCAAGCTGATTCGCGCCGTCGGTGATCCTAAGCGCCGCTTTAACGAGGATGCCCTGCGCATGTTGCGCGCGGTGCGCTTTGCCTGCCGCCTAGACTTTGTGATTGAGCCCGAGACCAAGTGTGCCCTTGCCGAGTGCGCGCCGCTGCTCGATGCCGTGGCGCGCGAGCGCGTGGGCATTGAGCTCGAGGGTATCCTTTCGACCGGCCATGGGGGAGACGCGATGCTGCGCTACCCCGAGCTTGTTTGCGCCGCCGTGCCCGAGCTCGCGTCCGCTCGCGGGTTTGATCAACGCAGCGTCTATCATGCGTTTAACGTCTACGAGCATATCGCCCGCGTGCTGACGGTGGCAGGGGAGCTGGCGCTGTGCGACGGCGTCGCGCCCTCGTCGAGCCTTATGTGGGCGGCGTTTTTGCACGACGTTTCCAAACCCGAGTGCTTTACGGTCGATCACGACGGCAGCGGCCACTTCTACGGTCATCCCGAGCTCGGCGCCAAGAAGGCGCGTGTCATCATGGATCGCCTGGCGCTCTCGCACGATTTGGTGCGCGATGTGTGCCTGCTGATCAAATACCATGACAAGCCGCTGCGCCCCGAGCGCTCCTGCCTGCTCAATATGATGCGCGCGCTTTCGGGCGAGGGTGTCGATACGCCGCGTCTGATGGACGAGCTCATGGACCTTAAGCGTGCCGACACGCTCGGCAAGGCGCCCTCGTGCTTCTATTACGTCGAGACGATCGAGGAGATGCG
>CAUASQ010000143.1 GCA_958431945.1 uncultured Collinsella sp.
TGCTATAGTATTAGAGTTTTGTCTATCTTAGGGGTATTATCCCCTTTTTGAATTGCACCTTCTGGAGGCCCTGTTCATGGAAGAGATGGAAGTCAATCACGTCGACGACATCCACGAGAAGCTGACCGATATGGTGGGCGATCGCGTCAAGGTTAAGGCCAACATGGGCCGTACCCGCGTCGTCGAGCGCATGGGCACCATCAAGAGCGTCCACCCCGCCGTCTTTATCGTCGAGGTTGACGAGCGTCGCGGCCGCAAGTCGCGTCAGTCCTACCAGTATATCGATGTCCTCACCGGTCAGGTCGAGCTGTTCGACCCCGAGAGCGGCGAGCACATCTTTACCCCGCTCGGCAATCAGCTCGAGGAGCATTAACGGTGACCGATCGGTCCCTGACTCTTTCCGCGCCGGCAAAGATTAACCTCTACCTGGGGGTTCATACCGAGCGCGATGACCGCGGCTACCACAGGGTCGATTCCCTGATGGCGGCCGTCGGTCTTTCCGATACCGTGACGGTCACGCCGGCGCAGGCGCTGACCGTCCAGACGGTTCCAGCATCAGATTTTCCCATGCAAAAGAATACGGCGTATCGGGCTGCGGTTGCTATGGCCGAGCATTATGGTCGCGAGGCAAACATCTGCGTGACGATTGAGAAACGCATTCCATTGTGCGCCGGCTTGGGCGGCCCCTCGACGGATGCGGCCGCGGTCATTGTCGCCTTGGCGGAGCTCTGGGGCATTGATCGCACCGACCCAGCGCTCGATGACATTGCGCGGGGCATTGGTGCCGACGTCCCGTTCTTTTTGCACGCGAGTCCTGCGTTCTACGTAGGTGGGGGAGACGTGCTGGCAACTGAGTACCCCGCGCTGCCCGCGACGCCCGTCGTGCTGGTCAAGCCGCGCGAGGCAAGCGTTTCGACAATTGAAGCCTATCGACGTTTTGACGAGGCCCCGGTGCCTGCGGACAAGCCCGGCGCGATAGCTTCTGCCTTGCGTGCTGGTGATGCCGAGACGGCATATGCACTCATCCATAATAATCTGGGTGTCATTTCCGCACAGATGGAGTCGCAGATTCAAACGGTCCTCGACTGGCTGCGTAAACAGGACGGAACCGTTGCTGTAGATGTGTGCGGATCGGGTGCCTGCTCGTTTGCCATTTGCGACACCGCTGCCACGGTCGAAAGGCTTGCCGATGCTGCCCAGCAAAATGGCTGGTGGGCCTGCGCGACTGAGCTTATTCCCAACACGGTTCAAATCGACGCGCCAAAGAAATAAAAATTTCTCTAGCACGCGGCGAAAATCTTTGTTACTATAGTCGAGCTAACGGGTTGTGGCTCAGTTTGGTAGAGCACTGCGTTCGGGACGCAGGGGTCGCTGGTTCAAATCCAGTCAACCCGACCAGAGCATGAGGAGGGACCGCTTCTTGCGGTCCCTTTTTTTAGCTAGTGTTGTGATACCGCGATACCCGCGGTATACTCATTCGAGCTTGTCTCGCTGTATTGTGGAGGTCTACATGTTTGGACTGAGGGCTCCTGAGCTCATCATTATTCTCGTCGTTGTCCTGATTATCTTCGGGCCCAAGAACCTGCCGAAGCTCGGCAAGTCCCTCGGCTCTACCGTCAAGAATATCCGTGAGGGTATGGAGGGCGACGATAAGGCCGAGACCAAGCAGGCCGAGGAGGTCGTGGTCGAGCAGTCCGAGGAGGACAAGGAGATCGCTGAGCTCGAGGCCAAGCTCGCTGCTGCCAAGAAGAAGCAGGCAGAGGACAGCGACGCGGACGCAGAGTAGTCCCATCCCTTTGGGGTGAGCACCTGACCGGCTTGCCCGCAGGCTAGCCGGTCTTTTTCGTTTTGTTGACAGTTGATTGTTTGATCAGAGTTGGGGAGATATCCGTATGGACGCAAGCCAGATCGTACTGACCGCTGAGGGCCGCCAGAAGCTCGTCGAGGAGCTCGCCTGGCGTGAGGGCGATTACGCCAAGGAGATCGTCGAGGACATCAAGGAAGCCCGCGCGTTCGGCGACCTTTCGGAGAACTCCGAGTACGATGCCGCCAAGGACAAGCAGGCCCAGAATGCTGCTCGTATCGCCGAGATCCAGGCCATCCTCGCCAACGCTCAGGTTGCTGCCACCACGGGCGATCTGACCGTCTCCATCGGTTCCACCGTTTCGCTGATTGATCCCAACGGCGAGGTCATGGAAGTCACGCTCGTTGGTACCACCGAGACCAACTCGCTCGAGCACAAGATTTCCAACGAGTCTCCGGTCGGTCACGCCATCATCGGTCACGGCGAGGGCGACTCCGTCGAGGTCGTTACGCCTTCCGGCAAGACTCGCGTCTACACCATCGCCAAGATCGCACGCTAGACCACGGTCCCGCGTAAAGGTATGTTTTCGCTCCCTGGGACCGAATCCTGGGGAGCGTTTTAGTTTGAGGAGCTAACTTATGGCAGAGAACCAGAACGCCGCCGATCAGGCATCGACGCTCAACGACGAGCGCGCCACCCGCCTGGCCAAGCGCGCCGCCCTGTTCGAGGCGGGCCAGAACCCCTATCCCGAGCACTCTGAGCTTGAGGACTACGTCGCCGATATCGAGACTAAGTACGCCGATCTTGCCGATGGTGAGGACACCGAGGATGTCGTGAAGATCGCCGGCCGTGTGGTCGCCAAGCGCGGTCAGGGCAAGATCATGTTCATCGTCGTGCGCGATGCGACTGCCGAGATTCAACTGTTCTGCCGCATCAACGACATGGACGAGGCTGCCTGGAATACGCTCAAGGCCCTCGACCTGGGCGACATCCTGGGCGTGACCGGCGTGGTCGTGCGCACCCAGCGCGGCCAGCTTTCCGTTGCTCCTAAGAGCGCGACCCTGCTTGCCAAGGCCGTTCGTCCGCTGCCCGAGAAGTTCCACGGTCTTTCCGACAAGGAGACCCGCTATCGCCAGCGCTATGTCGACCTGATCGCCAACGACGACGTTCGCGAGACCTTCCGTAAGCGTTCGCAGATTCTCTCCACCTTCCGTCGCTTTATGGAGTCCGACGGCTACATGGAGGTCGAGACCCCCATCCTGCAGACCATCCAGGGCGGCGCTACTGCCAAGCCGTTCATTACCCACTTCAACGCGCTCGATCAGGAGTGCTACCTGCGTATTGCCACCGAGCTGCACCTCAAGCGCTGCATTGTCGGTGGTTTTGAGCGCGTGTTCGAGATCGGCCGCATCTTCCGTAACGAGGGCATGGACCTTACCCACAACCCCGAGTTCACCACGATGGAGGCCTACCGTGCCTTCTCCGACCTCGAGGGCATGAAGGCACTCGCCCAGGGTGTCATCAAGGCTGCCAACAAGGCCATCGGCAACCCCGAGGTCATCGAGTACCAGGGCCAGACCATCGACCTTTCTGGTGAGTGGGCCAGCCGTCCCATGACCGACATCGTCTCCGACGTGCTCGGCAAGCAGGTCACCATTGACACGCCAGTCGAGGAGCTTGCTGCCGCCGCGCGCGAGAAGGGCCTGGAGATCAAGCCCGAGTGGACTGCTGGCAAGATCATCGCCGAGATTTACGATGAGCTGGGCGAGGACACCATCGTCAACCCGACGTTCGTGTGCGATTACCCCATCGAGGTCAGCCCGCTTGCCAAGCGTTTTGAGGACGACCCGCGCCTGACGCACCGCTTTGAGCTGGTTATTGCCGGTCACGAGTACGCCAACGCGTTCTCCGAGCTCAACGACCCGGTCGACCAGGCCGAGCGCTTTGCCGCCCAGATGGCCGAGAAGGCCGGCGGTGACGACGAGGCCATGGAGTACGACGAGGACTACGTGCGCGCCCTCGAGTACGGTATGCCTCCCGCGGGCGGCATTGGCATTGGTATCGACCGCGTGGTCATGCTGCTCACCAACCAGGCTTCTATCCGCGACGTGCTGCTGTTCCCGCACATGAAGCCCGAGAAGGGTTTCCAGTCCGGTGCCGCTGCCGCCAAGGCTGCAGAGGCCGGCAACGCCGCGAGCCCATTCGTTAAGTCGCTTAAGCCCACGCTCGATTACTCCAAGATCGCCGTTGAGCCGCTGTTTGAGGAGTTCGTCGACTTTGATACCTTCTCCAAGAGCGATTTCCGCGCTGTGAAGGTCAAGGCATGCGAGGCCGTCAAGAAGTCCAAGAAGCTGCTGAACTTTACGCTCGA
>CAUASQ010000144.1 GCA_958431945.1 uncultured Collinsella sp.
TGGTGACCGGCAAGACTTCCACGCGCCTGGGCGCCGCGAGCTCGCTCATCATGAATGCACTTAAGCATGTCTCGGGCGTCGACCTTGAGCTCGAGGTCATTAGCGATGAAGCGATCGAGCCCATCAGCAAGCTCAAGACGCATTTCCTGGGCAGCAAAAACCCGCGCCTCCACACCGACGAGACGCTTATGGCGCTGTCGATCACCTCGGCCACGAGTGAGACGGCCGCTCGCGTCCTTTCGGGCCTGGAGCAGCTGCGCGGTTGCGATGCCTTCTTTAGCGTGATTATCTCGCCGACGGACGAGACGGTACTGCGCAAACTGGGTATCAACGTGTGCTGCGAGCCCAAGTTTGAGCGCCGCGGTTTCTTCCATCGCTAAGTTTGAAGCACCGCGGTAATTGCATTGCATTTTGGCCGTATCGGGTTAGCGCCCGGTACGGCTTTTTGATCAATAAAGCGCCTATTTCGGCGAAAAGTAGCTGTTTACCTGCCTAGAAACAATTTGAGCGGTATACAATAACCGTAACTGTTTCATCCTTAGCGGGATGCCGCATGATGGATATTACCTGCCATCGTGAGGTGTGTCGGTCGCGCACGGCGCGTTAGATGCTCGTGCTCGGTTTGAGGAGGCTGCTATGGCGGGCAAGGGTCGTGCGAGTGTCAACGATATGAAGCGTGTCGAGGTGCTGGTATTGATGGAGATCGACCAGCAAACCGAAGACAATGGCGGGCCGTATGGTTTCTCGCGCAAAACGCTTGCCGAGCGCGTGGGGGTTTCGCCGTATCGTGCCCGCGCCGCAATCGATCGCTTGGATTCCGAAGGCATGATTGATGTCGTCTCGCGTTATAGCGACGACGGCGGTCAGCTTGCAAATGGCATTTGCCTCACCGAACGTGGCGAGTGGTATCTTGAGGGCGTCCGTACCGGCATGCTCGTTCAAGAAATGCTTGAGGACGAGGTTTCTGATCGATAGCAGCATGTAACCCTTGCCATAGCGACGCCGCCTGGGAAACCGGGCGGCGTTTTGTTTCAAGATTGAGAAATGCAATCTCACGCGAGAAAAATTGCGAACGGTCCGCGGCGCGAGTATTACAATGAAGACCCGTAAGATGTGGATAAACAACTTCTACGGGAAGCGCAGGTAACTCAATATGACCAAGCATGTGTTCGTAACCGGTGGCGTGGTTTCGTCTCTGGGCAAGGGTATCACCGCGGCCTCGCTGGGCCGTCTGCTCAAGTCGCGTGGCTACAAAGTAACGATGCAGAAGGCCGATCCGTATCTGAACGTCGACCCCGGTACCATGAGCCCCTTCCAGCATGGTGAGGTCTTCGTTACCGAGGATGGTTACGAGTCCGACCTGGACCTGGGTCATTACGAGCGCTTTATTGATGAGAACCTGACCCGCGATTCCAACTTTACGACCGGCGCCATCTATAAGAGCTTGATCGCCCGCGAGCGTCGCGGCGACTTTTTGGGCGGTACCGTGCAGGTGATTCCTCACGTCACCAATGCCATTAAGGACAAGTTCCGCCGCATCGAGGAGCAGACCGGCTCCGATGTAGTCATCACCGAGCTGGGCGGCACGATCGGCGACATCGAGTCCCAACCGTTTGTCGAGGCCATCCGTCAGTACCGCAAGGAGGCCGGCCCCGAGAACGTCTGCTACATCCACGTGTCGCTCGTTCCCTATATCGCCGCCGCCCACGAGGTCAAGACCAAGCCCACGCAGCATTCCGTCAAGGAGCTCCGCAGCTTTGGCATCCAGCCCGATATCATCGTGCTGCGCTCCGACCACCATATCGATGACGCTATCCGCGGAAAGATCGCAAGCTTCTGCGACGTCGACACCGATTGTGTCTTTACCAACGAGGACTGCGCGAGCATTTACGATGTTCCGCAGCTGCTTGCCGAGCAGGACTTTGACCTGCGCATTTGCGAGCGCCTGGGTCTGGACCCGCGTGAGCGCGACATGAGCGAGTGGAATGAGTTCCTGCGCAAACAGAATCACGCCAACCATCACGCCGACAAGGTGAAGATCGCCGTCGTGGGCAAGTACACGCAGCTGCCCGATGCGTACCTGTCGGTTATCGAGGCCCTGCACCATGCGGGCGTCTTCTACGATCGCCATGTGGACGTTCAGCTGGTCGACGGCGAGAGCCTCGACGAGCAGAATGTCTCCGAGGTTCTGGGCGACGCCTCGGGCATCCTGGTCCCCGGCGGCTTTGGCAAGCGCGCCCTGGAGGGCAAGATCCTCGCGGCCGAGTTTGCCCGTGAGCACAAGATTCCGTATCTGGGCATTTGCCTGGGTATGCAGGTGGCCGTGTGCGAGTTCGCCCGCAACGTCGTCGGCCTTGCCGGCGCCAGCTCCTCCGAGTTCGATCCGGACGGCCCGTTTAGCGTCATCGATCTGATGAGCTCGCAGGAGGACGTGACCGAGAAGGGCGGCACCATGCGTCTGGGCGCCTATCCGTGCAAGCTCGCCGCCGATACCCTTGCTCGCGAGGCATATGGCGAGGAGCTCGTCTACGAGCGTCACCGTCATCGCTTTGAGTTCAACAACGCCTTCCGTGACCAGCTCGAGGACGCCGGCTTGGTTATCTCGGGTCTGTCGCCCGACGAGCGCCTGGTCGAGATGGTCGAGCTGCCGCGCGACGTGCATCCGTGGTATGTGGCAACCCAGGCTCATCCCGAGTTCAAGAGCCGCCCGACCAACCCGCAGCCGCTGTTCCGCGAGTTCGTGCGCGCTTCGATCGGCCAGCACGAGGGTGTCGACCGTCTGCAGGTGACGCCCATGAACCTCGCTACGGACTAAGGGTGCCGGCGAATAAGGAACATACCGAAGCTACTCCCTCGTCGCTCGCCGTGGCGGCGGGGGAGTATCTCGATTACCTCGCGGTCGAGCGGGGTTTGGCGCGCAACACGATTGCGGCCTATCGTCGTGACCTGACGACGTACTGCGCCTATCTGGAGCGGGCGGGTATTGTGTCTTTTGAAGAGGTGACCCGTCAGGTCGTGGAGGGCTTTGTCGCCGACCGTCGCGATGGGGGCTATTCGGATGCCTCGGTGGAGCGTGCGCTTGCGGCCGTGAAGGGCCTACATGCCTTTTTGGTGCGCGATGGGGCTGTGGCCCAAAATCCAACGGCGGCGTTGCGCCTGCCTAAAAAGGCTGAGCGTTTGCCGGAGTATCTATCGGTGGAGGATGTCTCGGCGCTGCTCGATCAAGACTTCCCCGAGGGCGAGATGGGCTTGCGCGACCATGCCATCTTGGAAGTGCTCTACGGATGCGGTTTGCGTGTGAGCGAGTTGGTGGGGCTCGATGTGGGCGATATCCATATCGACGATGGCTTTGTGCTCGTTCGTGGTAAGGGCTCGAAGGAACGCCTGTCCCCGCTGGTAGGAAGCGCGGCGCGAACTCTGACGCTTTATGTAACTGAGGGGCGTTCTCGCTTGGCGGCCCATGCCCGCGGAACCGAGACCTCGGCGGTCTTTTTAAATAAGAACGGCCGCCGTCTGTCGCGCCAGGGCATCCATGCCATCTGTGAGCGCTACGGGCGCCAGGTGGGACTGGTGGGGCTCCATCCCCATACGCTGCGTCACTCCTTTGCCACCCATATGCTTGCGGGCGGCGCAGACCTCCGTGTGCTACAGGAGATCTTGGGACATGCCGATATATCGACCACGCAGGTCTACACGCATGTCGATCGTACGCAACTGACCGAGGTCTATTTGGCGGCGCACCCGCTGGCACATCGTTAACACATCGCTGACCTGCATATTTATAGGTATTTGGGGACGGGCTCCAGATTGCCGCGGCGTGCTTTTGAGCGCGCATGGGCAATCTGGGGCCCGTCCCATTTTTCGCCACTTGGCGTCGCGGTGGTGGGCCGCACGTGCCTTGGGTGGGGGAGTTTGGGGGCGATGTGAACGGCATGTAAAGGGACGTAAAAATCGCCTCAAGGTCAACTTGAAGGTTGAGGTTCGCGGGTGTGGTTCTACAGGTGGCATCACGCCTTTGCTGAAAACACAACATATTGTGTTTTCGAACATATGCTTGGGGGTGTTTTGCAATATATGGTGAGTGGAGTGGTGG
>CAUASQ010000145.1 GCA_958431945.1 uncultured Collinsella sp.
CACACGCCGGGAGTCGCCCCATGCACGCAACTGATTTTGGTCGCACGCTCATCATCGCCAACCCAGCCGCCCAGTCGGGTGCGGCGCGCGAAGTTGCCGAGCGCCTGCAGCGCTTTTTTGACATGACTGCACGCGCATCCCAGTTTGACCTGGTGTTGACCGAGCGTATGGGACACGCCAAAGAGCTGGCCGCCCAGGCAACGGACTATCGCACCGTTATCGCACTCGGCGGCGACGGCGTGATCCACGAGGTCGTCAACGGGCTTATGACGCAAAAGCAGGACGCCCGCCCCGCCCTTGCCGTCCTGCCCGTGGGCTCAGGCAACGATTTTGCTCAAACACTCGGTATCGACGATTTCTCCGGCAAGGATTTTGGCGCGCTGCTCACCTGCGAGCTGCAGCGTCAGGACATCGGGCGCATTCGCTCGTGGAGCCCTGCGAGCGGTAGCGGCGAGGCGACGGTCGAGTATTATGACCAGACGCTTTCGGTCGGCATCGATGCCGCCATCGGCCTTGGCACTACCGAGCTGCGCAAAAAGACCGGCTTGACGGGCGCGCCGCTCTACACCCTCTCAGGACTTGAGCAGTTTGGCCTACGCTATCGCAACTACCCCATGACAGTCAGCTTTGACGGCGCGCCCGCCGAGCGCGTGAGGGCGATCATCATGGCAATTCAGCTGGGCCCCACCTATGGCTCGGGCTATCGCATCTGTCCCGATGCCGATCCCTGCGACGGCATACTCGACGTCTGCTACGCCTGCGGTCCCGTCCCTCGCGCGGTTGCCCTGCCCATGTTCCTCTCGGCCAAAGATGGCCACCACGCCAACTTGCCGCCGGTTCGCATGCGCCGCTGCCGCCACGCCGAGCTCACCTTTGAGGAGCCCGACTACCCCATCCAGGCCGACGGCGAGCCCATTGTCGCCTCGCGCATCGAGGTCGACATCCTCGCCGGCGCCCTCCACGTCTGGCACCCCACCCGCTAACCGCCCCTAAGTTGCGGTGAAATAGGGACTGTTTATGCAGCTAAAGCCGCAAAACAGTCCCCATTTCACCGCAACTTATTGAGAAGATCATTCCTCCCCGCCTGGCTTGCGACGGTTGGCCTTTTTAATCGCGTTGAAGTGCTTGTCGTTGAGCCTGCGCTGGCGCGATCGCTGAGGCACCTTGGTCTTTACGCGTCGGCGCGGTGGACGCCCGCGACGCTCAAGCTCAGCGCGCAGCTTACGCAGGCAGCTACTACGGTTTTGGAACTGACTGCGGCTCTCGCGCGCCGTCACGGTAATCCCCGAAGGGATATGTTTCATACGCACCGCCGAGTCCGTCGTGTTGACGCCTTGTCCGCCCGGACCCGTCGCGCGAAACACCTGCACCTCGCAATCGCGCGCCAACTCCTCGGCCGACATCTCGGCATAGCGCGCATACTCGCGCCATCCCATCTTGTTCTCATCCATATCAACACCTCCCCTCATACAAAAAATGTGACAAAGGGACGGTCCCTTTGTCACATCGCATACCAATCGCTTGTGTTGCGCGCTTAGGCGAAGGTAATCTCGCCGGTCTCGCAGTCCATATCGGCGATACGGGCCAGGCTCTCAACGCGGAAGCCGCGATCGCGGAGCTTATCGCCGCCGCCCTGGAAGCCCTTCTCCACCGCAATGCCAATACCGGACACCTCGGCACCCGCAGCCTCGCAGATCTTGATAAGACCCTCGAGCGCGCAGCCGTTTGCCAAGAAGTCGTCGATGATCAGGACCTTGTCTCCCTCGGACAGGAAACGCTTGCCAACGATAACCGGGTACTCCTTCTGCTTGGTAAAGGAGTAGATGGTCGTGGCGTACTGCTCGCCGTCGAGGTTGATGGACTGCGCCTTCTTGGCAAAGACCACCGGCACGCCGCCAAAATGCTGGGCCGCGATGCAAGCCATACCAATGCCCGAAGCCTCAATCGTCAGGATCTTGTTAATCTCGACATCCTTGAACAGACGGGCCCACTCGGCGCCCATGTGGTCGAACAGCTCAACGTCGCACTGGTGGTTGAGGAAGGCATCAACCTTAAGGACGTTACCGGCCTTTACGATGCCGTCATGGCGAATACGATCCTCAAGCTCCTGCATGGCGCAACCCCTTCTCGCGGCAACGATACCGCGCGATTAATAAACGTTGTTCGATAGTCTACCACGGACCGACCCCCGCCCGTCCCACAAGCCGCATCGCACCACAAACCAGTCTTTTTGAGACGGCGCGAATACGTGACAGGCAGCCTCCCAACACGCTAATGGCGGGCGCGCATCCTCATCAAGCGCACCATGGCGAGCGCAAAGCCCACAGCGACCACAGCCATGAGCACATAGAACACCGAGCGAAAGCCGAACAGGAACACATCCGGACGACCTGCAACAATACTGGTCACGGCCTCACCCATCGCCACGCTCATCTGCCCATACAGAATATGCGACGCCGCCGTAATACCCACTGCCATACCCGCATAGCGCGCCAGGCTACCCAGGCTGCCCGCAAAGCCGAGCGCTTCGCGCGGAGCCGAACCCATATACAGCGAGTTATTGGGGCTCTGGAAAATCGATGTACCGCACGACATAAACGCGACACAGCACACGATCACAGGGATAGAAGAGTGCTCATCGAGCGTGCTAACCGCAAAGAGGCCGCACACGTACACGCCCAGGCCGACTGCCGTAGGGCCCTCGCAGCCAACACGGTCCGAAACCGTACCCGAAAGCGGGCCGATAAAGGCATTCACCATCGGCAGCGCCAAAAAGAGCAATCCGGAAATGTCGGAACCAAACCCATGGGCGTCCTGAAAATAGAACGGCAGGATAAACTCGGATGCGCCAATACCAACGAACACGATGAGCATGCAGGCGAGGTTGATGGTGAAGGCCGAATTTGCAAAGCAGCGACGAGCGGCCTCGATCAGGGACATGGGGCGCTCGCCAGCCTCCGGCTTAACATGTGGCAGCGTATAGAGCCCCACGATAAACGAGATGACGCCAATGGGCAGGTTGATGAGGAAGATACTCTCCCAGGGAAAGCTTGCCACCAGCACGCCACCCAGCACGGGGCCACACATCATGCCGAGGGCCACGAAAGTCGCGAGAATACCCATGGCACGACCGCGCTCGCGCGCCGGAAACGACTCGGTGATGATACCCATGTTGTTGGCCATGGCCGCCGCGCAGCCGACGCCCTGCACAATGCGTGCCAGAATAAGAACTTCGAGCGAACTCGAAAGGCCGCAAAGCAGCGAGCCAGCCGTAAAAACGATTACGCCCAGCTGGAATACGCCCACCTTGCCGCGCACGTCGCCCAAGCGGCCAAACGGCAGCATAGCCACGCATGTCGCAAGCAGGTACACCGAGCTCACCAGCTGGATGCGGTCGAGGCCCACGCCCAGCTCCTTTTGCATCACGGGCAACGCCACGGTCACGACGGTCGAATCCAGACACGACATAAACGTCATGATGAGCACGGTAAACAGAATCGCCCATTTGTTCTTGCCATGGGTGTCGCCCTCAAGGGCAATGTGCTCGCGGCGCAGCTGCTCTGCAGTTTTCTCCATATCCATCCTTTCGAGTGGCCCAACGCAAAAAACGGGGCCCCAATCGCCTGCAAACAGCCGCGATTGGGGCCCCGCCTACGGAATCGGAACGAAAGGTCGCCGAAGCTTTCTGCCAGCATCGGCGCCTTGTGCGAACGCTAGCCTAGCACTGCTCGAGCGCCTGCTCAAGGTCGGCAATCAGATCGGCCGTGTCCTCGAGGCCGCACGACAGGCGCACCATGTCGGCGGAGATGCCGCAGGCGATGAGCTCCTCATCGTTCATCTGACGGTGCGTGGCGTTAGCGGGATGCAGGCAGCAGGTGCGAGCATCGGCCACATGCGTGGCGATCTGGGCGAGTTTAAGGCTCTTCATAAAGGTCTCGGCCGCCGCGCGACCACCGTTAAAGCCAAAGCTCACGACGCCGCAGGTACCGTTGGGCATGTACTTCTGAGCCAGGTCATAGTACTT
>CAUASQ010000146.1 GCA_958431945.1 uncultured Collinsella sp.
CGCCGGTAAGATCAACCGCAACATGGAGCTCAAGACCAAGTCGGTCAAAGAGCTCATCATCGAGAACCTCTGCACGCTGTTCAATTTGATCAACGTGATCTTGGCGTTCCTGGTCATTTTGACCGGTTCGTTTAAGAATTTGACGTTCCTGTTCGTGGTGTTCTTGAACACCGCTATCGGCGTCATTCAATCCATGCGTTCCAAGAAGATGGTCGATAAGCTCACGCTTCTGACCTCCAAGAAGGCCATCGCGGTGCGCGACGGTGCCGAGGTGGAGCTCGACTTGGACCAGATCGTGCTCGACGACATCATCCGCCTGGGGCGCGGCGACCAGATTCCCGCTGACGCCGTGGTGGTTTCGGGCGAGGCGCTCGTGAACGAGAGCCTGCTGACGGGCGAGAGCGACCTTATTAAGAAACAGCCCGGTTCTGAGCTCATGAGCGGCAGCTTTATCGACTCGGGCCTGCTGCGCGCCCGCGTGATCCATGTCGGCGCCGACAACTACGTGGCCAAAATTAATAACGAGGCCAAGTACGTCAAAAAGGTCAATTCCGAGATCATGAACGCGCTTAACGCCATCGTGCGCTTTGCGAGCATCATCATGATCCCACTCGGTTTGGCGTTGTTTGCCTCGAGTGTGAGCGAGCTGTGGGATGCCGCGGGAACCCCGGGCGATAGCGCACTTTCGTGGTGCTTCTCCGAGCTGCTGGCTGGCCATGTGCCTTCGTCGGCGCTGCTGTCCACGGTGGGCGCCCTGCTGGGCATGATCCCGCAAGGCCTGGTGCTGCTGACCTCGTCGGTGCTCGCCATCGCCACGGTGCGCCTGGCCCGCCGCAAGGTGCTGGCGCAGCAGCTCTACTGCATCGAGACGCTTGCTCGCGTCGACGTGCTGTGCCTGGACAAGACGGGCACCATCACGTCGGGCCGCATGGAGGTCGAGGGCACGTATCCGCTGCCGGTTGAGGGCGTGAGCTTAGGCGCCGGCTCGGACGAGGCGGCTGTCCCCGTCGATACCACGGTGCTCGATTTTGCGCTGGCTAACGTGGCGCGTGCGACTTCGGCCGATGCCAACGAGACCTGCCAGGCGCTGCTCAACTATTACGCCGATCGCCCGGTCAAGGTGTCTGAGCCGCTGTCGGTCATTCCGTTCTCGTCCTCCAAAAAATGGAGCGGCGCGTCGTTTGCGCAGGGCTCCTATGTGATGGGCGCCGCGCAGTTTGTGCTTTCGGAGCGTGTGTTTTCGCAGGTCGAGAACCGTGTCGCCGAGCTTGCCGATACCTGCCGCGTGCTCGTGGTGGCGCGCGTTGACGGCTTTACGCCCGATGGCGATATGGTGGGCGAGGCCGAGCCCGTGGGCTTTGTGACCATCCGCGACGAGATTCGTACCTCGGCGGCCGAGACCATCGGCTACTTTAACGAGCAGGGCGTGACCCTCAACGTGATCAGTGGCGACGACCCGCGTACGGTGTCGTCGACCGCGCGCGTGGTGGGCGTGCCGGGGGCGGACGCTTATGTGGACGCCACGACGCTCGATACGCCGGCCAAGCTCGATGCCGCAGTGGACCGCTACCATGTCTTTGGTCGTGTGACCCCGCAGCAGAAGCGCGAGCTCGTGCAGGCGCTCAAGCGCCGCGAGCACACCGTGGCCATGACGGGCGACGGCGTCAACGACGTGCTGGCGCTCAAGGAGGCCGACTGCTCCGTCGCCATGGCGGCCGGCTCCGATGCCGCGCGCAACGTGGCCGAGATCGTACTCGTCGACAACGACTTTGCCTCGATGCCCGCCGTGGTGGCCGAGGGCCGTCGCTCCATCAACAACCTGCAGCGTTCGGCGTCGCTGTTCCTGACCAAGACGCTGTTCTCGATGGGCCTGGCGGCGCTGTGCATCGCGCTGCCGCCGTACCCCTTCGAGCCCATCCAGATGACGCTCATCAACTTCTTCTGCATCGGCGCGCCGGGCTTTGTGTTGGGGCTGGAGCCCAACAATGCTCGCGTGAAGGGTGCGTTTTTGACCAACGTACTCAAGCGTGCACTGCCGGCGTCGATTGCGGTCATTTTGGCTGCGGCGCTCGATATCTTTGTGGCGCGCGTGTTTGGCTTTAGCCAGCTCACGCTGTCTACGATGTGCTTGCTTACGTCTTGCGCGGCGAGCGTCAGCCTGATCTGGCGCATCTCGCAACCTCTCACGCCCTTACGTGTGGTGCTCTTTGTGTTTGTAGTCGCCGGCATCCTGGTGGGCGTTATCGGATTCCCAGAGCTGCTGTCCATTGCCAACCTGTCGATGGGCCAGATGGTTATCTTGGCTGTTATCGTGGTCTTTACCTGCTCGGTGTTCTTTAAGCTCGCCACGATGATGGATTCGCTCAAGCCGCGTCGTCGTCATACCGCAACTGGTTTTGGCCGTGGTGTGCGCGTCCACCTGGGTCGCGGTGGCGGCAAGGTGAGCTCGACGGGTTCGACGGCCGAGCGTTTTGCCAAGCGCGTCGCCGCCGACATGGCGCAGCGCCGCGAAGATCGCACCGCTCGCGAGGCCGAGGCCCGCGCACTCGAGGGCGTGGCCCAGGCCCAGCCCAAGAAAAAGAAGAATACCGGAGCCAGGCGCTCTCGCGTGACCAAGTCCGCCCAAGGCATCAAAGTCTCGATGCCAAGCAAAAAGAAGAAGTAGCTACGCGCCCTGGCGATGTTGAATTGGTGCCTTGTTCCTGTGGGGCCGTGGCGATGTTATGCTCTAACCTCGATTGTTTGAATTGCTTCGAAAAGAGGATGCCGTGATCTGCCCGCATTGCCTTAAGACTATCGAGGACGGCGCCTCGTTCTGCCCCTACTGCAACGCCTATGTGGGTCCGGGCGATGGTCCCGAGCACACCGAGTTCGTGTTTTGTGAGGGCTGCGGTGCCCGTCTTTCTCCGCATGATCGTACGTGTCCCAAATGCGGACGCCCCGCTCCGGGTATCCTCTCCGAGGACGCGGCCGCATCCGATCTGGCAGCGGGCCGCACGGCGGGCTTTCCGCGCCTAACGCAGGAGCAGATCGATACCGAGGTGCCTCATGCGCCGGCCTCTGCCGCTGCGGTGCTTTCGGACGCCGCCGACCCCAATGAGACCTGCGTGCTGCCGGCTTTCGATAAGGATTTCGGTATCCCCGAGGTCGATATTCCCACGCCCGTTTCCCTGCACGACGATGCTCAAAAACCCAAGCGCAAAGTGCATCCCGACGAGGACGCCTATCACAAGCACAAGCGTCATATCCCCAAGCCGCTCATCGTCATCGCGGTCCTTGCTGTCGTTTGCGGCGGTGCCTATTGGTTCGTGACGACCGATCCCATGGGTGTCATGCCTGGCTTCTACGACCAGTTTGGCCAGGCCGCGCAGACGACCTTCCCCACGCGCCAAAAGGGCGAGGCGACTGAGGGCGATACCAAGCAGGACGATTCTGCCGAGGTGGTCCAGGAAGAAACCGTGCTGACCGATGATCAGCTCTATTCCAGGCTCGACGGTCTGTATCAGACCATCGTGTCCTACGGTGACGAGGACCAGATCGGCGAGGTCATCGATTCTTTTAACAACGGCTATCTTCGAACGCCACTGTCCACCCGTCAGGAGCTGTCGCAGAGTGCCTACGCCCTGCGCGGCCAAATCAAAAAGACGCAAGATGAGCTCAACAACCTTAAGTATCAGGACGATACGGTCTATGCGGACGACATCGCCCACTTAAAGCAACTTGCCGAGTGGATGTATGAGCGCGTCGATGTGATCTGCCAGAGCTGGGATATCTCGCTGGCCATTCCCGATGGCGAGTCGATGAGTTCCCACCAAAGCGAGATCCTGGCGCCCATCGCGCAGAGCGGCAACAGCGCGCTGAATCAGTACGACGCCAACGTGGGCTCCTGGAAGCCGCAGCAGCGTTCCTAAAATTAGTTCGCCATAGTCGGCATAATCTACGTGCGCAATTGATGTAAGCGCATGCTTATTGCTACAATTCGTACAAATATGCTTTAAACGCACGAGGAAGGAACCAC
>CAUASQ010000147.1 GCA_958431945.1 uncultured Collinsella sp.
CTTCAGATGCAAAAAAGATTCTGCTGGTCGAGGATGAGAAGGCAATCCGTGACGCCGTCGCTGCCTATCTCGAGCGCGAAGGCTACTGGGTTGTGGGTGTCGGCGACGGCCAGTCCGCGATCGAGGAGTTCGAGAAGCATCAGTTTGACCTGGTCGTGCTCGACCTTATGCTCCCCAAGATCCCCGGCGAGCGCGTTTGCCGCACCATTCGCGATACCTCGGATGTCCCCATCATCATGCTGACTGCCAAGGGCGAGATCGAGGACCGTATTATCGGTCTTGAGCTCGGCGCCGACGACTATCTGATTAAGCCGTTCTCGCCGCGCGAGCTTGTCGCGCGCGTTCGCGCTCTGTTCCGCCGTGCCCATCAGGCCGACGAGCCAGCCGTCGAGGTACTCGACTTTGGCGATCTGGTCATCGATATCTCGGGCCACAAGATTTTGGTCGAAGGCAAGGAAGTCGACCTGACGGCTTCCGAGTTTAAGCTGCTCACCACGCTTGCCCGTCACCCCGGTCGCGTCTACAACCGCATGGAGCTGGTCGAGAAGGTGCTCGGCTACGACTTTGAGGGCTATGAGCGCACCATCGATAGCCACGTGAAGAACCTTCGCGCCAAGCTGGGCGATGATCCCAAGAAGCCCAAGTGGCTCTACACCGTCCACGGTGTCGGCTATCGCTTCGAGGCTCCGGCCAAGACCGATAAGTCGGACGAGAAATAGGGAAATCACATATGACACCTGCGCGCTTTGAAATCGGACAAAAGCACAAGCAGGAGAGCGAGGCGGGTTCCAAGGCTAGTTGGAACACGCCTCGCTCCGATTCACGGCCAACGATGAGCTATCCCTCGCGCATGGCACTTGCTTTTGCTCTGACATCGCTCATGACGGTATTGGTGCTGGTGGGCGTGGTCTCTGTTGTGTGGGGCACGGTCTTTTCGGATTACACGCGCTCCAATATCGTCGAAATCGCAAATTCCGCTGCCGAAAAGCTTGCGACGTCGTATGAGGAAAACGGCAATTGGACTGCGGGCGAGCTACGTACGGTCGCGACATCGAGTTTGGTGTCCGACGATTTGGGTATGCAGGTCGTCAACAAGAAAGGCGTTGTCGTTTATGACGACTCATGGCCTTCGGCAAGCGCGACCGCCGATGTGCGCGAGAACGAATCGCCGTCGAGCAGCTCGAGCGGGAAAAAAGCATCGCATAGTCCGGTCTCGTCGGCTCCCACCGGCTCCGATAGCGTTGCAAACGTCGAAATCATAACGTCTTCCGGCGAGCATGTCGGACAAGTAAAGCTGTGGGCCATCGGCTCCGATGCCTTGCTCACCAAGGCAGATTCTGCGTTTAGGGAGAAGACCTTTAACGCCATGGCCCTTGCTGCGGTTGTTGCAGTTTGCATTTCGGTCGTTATCGGATCACTCGTGTCGCGCATGCTCACCAAGCCGATTCACCGTATTACCAGCACGGCCAAGCAAATTCGCGATGGCGATCTGTCTGCTCGTACGGGCTTGCGCGGCGATGACGAGATCGATCAACTGGGCGAGACGTTCGATGAGATGGCCACTTCGCTCGAGAAGGATATGAAACACGAGAAACGTTTGACCTCGGACGTGGCTCACGAACTTCGTACTCCGCTTATGGCCATGCTCGCAACGGTCGAGGCCATGCAGGATGGCGTATATCCTACCGACGATGAGCACTTGGAGACTGTTGCTTCCGAGACGCGTCGCCTGGCTCGTCTGGTGCAGCAGATGCTCGACCTGTCGCGCATGGAAAACAGCACGGCTCCGCTCAACCTTGAGCCGGTGGACATGGTTCCTTTCGTGCGTTCCATCGTCAATGCCCAGGAGCGCCTGTTTGTCGACCGCGATCTGCGCCTGCGCTTTGCTGACGAGACCCAAGGTCACGACGATGTCGTCGAAGCCGATCCCGACATGATCACACAATGCGTCATCAATCTCATGAGCAACGCCATGCGCTACACCCCCGAGGGCGGTTGGGTCGTGGTGTCGGTGCTCAGTGACCGCAAACACGTCAGCATTGCCGTTTCTGATACCGGCATCGGTATTGCCAAGGATGACTTGTCGCGCATCTTCGGCCGTTTTTGGCGCGCCGATGCCAGCCGTGCCCGTGAGGCGGGCGGTCTGGGCGTGGGCCTCGCCGTGACTAAACAGATCGTCGAGCGCCATCACGGCTACATATCCGTGGAGTCGGAGCTTGGAAAGGGTACGACTTTTACGATTCATCTGCCTCGCGAGCACACGGCGGACGCGGCATCTACTACAATGGAGCACTAGCTTTTCGCTATTCGGTGAAGGAGGGGTCTTGTCCTTGCCGCTCCGAGTTTGCGAAAACGTGCGGGAAAGAACCCGCATTACTGTCGTATTTTGGTAAGGAGTGACTCACGTGACAACGATGGAGCGTCGTCCGGATTCCCGTGGCAAGGTTCGTGATATCTACGATGCCGGTGAAAACCTGCTGATGGTCGCCACCGACCGCATTTCTGCGTTCGACTTCATTCTTCCCGACGAGATTCCGTTTAAGGGAGAGGTGCTCAACCGCATCTCGGCATTCTGGTTCGATAAGTTTGCCGGCATCGTTCCCAACCACCTCGTTTCCATCGACCCGGCGGATTTCCCCGAGGAGTTTGCTGAGTATCGTGACTACCTCGCCGGCCGCGCCATGCTGGTTAAGAAGGCCCAGACGATTCCTATCGAGTGCATCGTCCGCGGCTATCTGACCGGTTCGGGCAAGAAGACCTACGACGAGAACGGCACCGTCTGCGGCATCCAGCTGCCTGAGGGCCTGACCGAGGCTTCCAAGCTTCCCGAGCCGCTGTTCACGCCGTCCACGAAGGCCGAGATCGGTGACCACGACGAGAACATCTCGTTCGAGCGTTGCTGCGAGATCGTGGGCGAGGACATCGCCACGCAGATTCGCGACCTTTCCCTCAAGATCTACAAGGCTGCCGCCGAGTATGCAGCGACCCGTGGCATCATCATTGCCGACACCAAGTTCGAGTTCGGTGTCATCGATGGCAAGGTTACGCTGATCGACGAGTGCCTCACGCCCGACTCCAGCCGTTTCTGGCCTGCCGCCAGCTACGAGGAGGGCAAGATTCAGCCCAGCTACGACAAGCAATTCGTCCGCAATTGGCTCAAAGCCAACTGGGATATGACGGGGGAGACCCCGCACCTGCCCGCCGAGGTCATCGATGGCACGTCCGAGCGCTATCGCGAGGCCTTCCAGATCATCACGGGCTCCCAGTTCACAAGCATGAAGGAGAACGCATAAGTGAGTACCCGTAGCGCCACGAACAAGCGCACGCAATCCCACGAAGTTACCGGGGTTGCGCGCAAGTCCGCCGCATCTGCTAAGCCCGCTCGCCAGGCAGCGAGCTCCGTTCGCGTCGTGCCGGCTTCGTCTAAGGCACGCCGCAAAGAGCTCGAGAAGGGCGAGAATCTCGAGGGCCTCTCTAAAGAGGAGAAGCGCGCCCGCAAGGCTAAGCAGCGCGCCAAGGAGGATCGCATCTACACGGTGTCGAATATCCTTCTCAAGCAGGATGAGGACTACACCAAGCGCCGCCGCATCTGGTGGGCCGTGCTCACTATCGGCATGGTGCTCGTCGTGGCCATTTGGGCTTCGCTGTACTTCGCTCCCGCTGGCATGGTGTCCAGCCCTGTCCAGATGGTCGGCATCGTTTTGTCCTACGTCGTCATTTTGGGTGACTTTATTTACGACTTCGTTCGTATTCGTCCCCTGCGCAACATGTACCGCACGCAGGCCGAGGGCATGTCCGAGAACAAGCTCAACGCCCTTATCGAGCGCTCGGCTGCCGAGGAGGACAAGAAGGACTCCAAGAAGAAGTAGCGTTTGCATGCATACTTATCGCTAAGATATAAGGCGCGTCGTTTTTGCGGCGCGCCTTTTTACTGTTCTATAGATAGATGGAGTGGCACATGATTCGAGCT
>CAUASQ010000148.1 GCA_958431945.1 uncultured Collinsella sp.
CGTATGGACGCGAACTTCACATTCTAGCAGCGCACGGGGTATATTTTCCAGCCCGCGCACCATCAGCGCGGGAATACCGTCAACGCTGCACAGAAAAGCTGGTGCGAGGGGCTAATCCGCGTCAACCACGCGAAGCAGATAGGCCACGCGCGTCGCCGCCGTGCACTTAAAACGTTCGTCCGCGCGAACGCCCGCGACCCATACTACGGCACCTCCCGGAGCCGTTCTTACCACGGGTACGCCAGAGCGGTCTGAAACAGGAATGCGCGCCTCGTTCAACAGGTCTGACACTTTCTTGCTTCGACCGCTCATCCCCAACGGGCACATCACGTCTCCCGGCACAGGGCTATCCACCCACAGGCGCGCCAATCGCGCCTCGGCGGGAATCTCCCCGCGCGAGCCGGCTAGCATCCGCTCGCTATCGCGGTCGGCGAACCCCAGGGCCGCCGCATCCACCAAGGCCGCAACCTCTCCGTCAGCAGCAAGCTCGCGGGCACGGTGCACGATATCGCGCCCCGGCTCCACAGCCATCGGCTCTGCTGTCAGCATACGCCCCGCCCCCAGCGGCAGACGACCGGGAACGGAGATCCAGTCGGCCACTAAGCCCTCGCGCGCCGCCGGGACCTTGAACGCCAGCATGCCAAACTCCACACGGGCATCAATTCCCGCAGGAAGCGTTACCGAACCCGAGCCCGCAGCGACACAGGAGAGCACGCGCTCCACGTGCCGCATCTCCGGTCGCGCGTCGGGATCGATGCGCTTAATCGCCAACCGCACGATACGCCGTGCAATCACAACCTCAGCGGCGGCAAGACGGCGCGCATCGAGCACCAGTGCGCCCGCCGCTTCCTTGCGCAGGCAGCTTCGAAACGCCTGTGCCGAAAGCTGGGAAAGAAAGGCGTCTTCGTCGCCCAGAATTTCGCAAGCGGCGCCAATCGTCTTACAGACGCTCGCGTTGCGCCGTGCCACCACCGGCATCACCCGATGGCGTACATAGTTGCGCAGGTACGAAACGTCCTCGTTGCTTTCATCTTCCCGCCATGGCTGACCGTGCACCTGCAGATAGCTCACGAGCTCATCGTGCGTGAGGTCGAGCAAAGGGCGAACCACAATGTTCCGACGGCGCGGAATGCTCGATAGACCCGCGGGACCCGACCCTTTAATGGCATTCATCAAAAATGTTTCCGCGCGGTCCGACGAAGTATGCGCGGTACAGATACGAGCCGCCGTCCGCGGTGCGCCCGATTCGGCACAAAGTTCGCGAACATATCTTCGCGCCGCGGCATAACGCACCTCGCGCGCCGCCGCCTCGATATTGCCCGATTCATCATCAAAATAGGCATGTTCAACACACAGCGGCAAGCCATATTGCACGCACAGGTCACGTACAAAGGCCTCGTCGCCATCGGATGCCTCCCCGCGCAGATGATGGTTTACATGCAGCACGTGCAATCGCTCGCGCGCAATGGGAGCGACGCCGCGCCCGTCCTGGATATCCAGCTTTGATGTGCAAGCCATAAGGAGCAGCGCCGTCGAGTCCGCACCGCCTGATACCATGAGCACTACTGGGGCAGCGGCCTGCCGCGTTGCCAGGGCGCTCTTATCCGTCCTCGGCGCGGCATGATGTCCATAGTGCTGAGATACCGTTGGCATTCGCTTCCTCCTCTATTCGTCCGCACCCATTGTATCCTTTGGAATCTTATGTCTCGCCTGCACCTTCATATCCTCGGCAGCGGCTCAAAAGGCAACTGCGCACTCGTCGAGGGACCTCAGGGGCTCATCATGATCGACAACGGCCTGTCCCGCCGCGAGACACTTAAACGCATGGCGGAGCTTGGCCTCTCGGCAGACGACGTCGCCGCTCTTGTAATCACCCATGAGCATGGTGACCATATCAAGGGGCTCAATGTATGGTGCAAGCACTGGCATGGTCCCCTCTTTGCCAGCAGGGACACCCTTTCATGCAAAGAAAACCTCGCGCACCTGCCCGTAGAGGAATTTGACCCCGGCGACACGCTCCCCATTGCCGGCATCCACGTGCAAACCTACTCAACATCGCACGATGTCATCAATCCTGTCGGCTATCGATTTAATGCTCTCGATGATTCCATTGGGTTTGCCACCGACACCGGAGAGTTATCGAGCAAGGCCATAGGCATCCTCAAAGACTGTCGAGTTCTCGCGCTCGAAAGTAACCACGATGTAACTATGTTGCGCGAAGGACCGTACCCACGCTTTCTTCAGGAGCGCATCCTGTCCACAAAGGGGCACCTCTCCAACAACCAGGCCGCCGAAGCCGCGCGAGAACTTGTTACCGATCGCACCGAACAGCTCATCGCCATGCATATCAGCCAAGATAATAATCGCCCGAGCCTTACCGTCAAAAGCTATGCCAAAGCTCTAGCCGCAACCTTGGATGACGAGGTCGGCAGCTCCGCCACCCTTCTCCAAGGATCGCGAAAACTCTCGATACGCCCCGCAAGCCAGCATCGGCCAGCAACTATTCAATAACTGTCCTAAACAGCAAAAGGGGCCGGGAATCGCTTCCCAGCCCCTTTTGCTGTCTTTTAATAGCGCAGAACACCAACGAAGTTAGTCGATGGAGATCTTCGTAACGTTCTTCTTCTCGACGATCTTGGGAACCGTAACGGTCAGGATGCCGTCAGCGTACTTAGCCGAGAGGCCCTCGCTCGAAGCGTCCTTCAGATATACGCCACGCGTCGCGCTGTACGAGCTAAACTCCTTCTGCAGGAAGTTCTTGCCCTCGTTCTCCTCGTTCTCTTCGACATTCACGCTAATGGACAAACGGCCCTCGTTAAGCTCGACATCGATATCGTCCTTGGCGACGCCGGTCAGATAGGCCTTGACCTCATAGCCATCGCCCTTATCCTCAACGTCAACGGGGAACGCCTTAGAGGCAATCGAGTTGTTTGCAAGGTCGGTCATATCATCAAACAGATCGAACAGCGAGCTAGCAGAAGGACGAACGCCAAAAACCGAACGATAAGGAACCATGCTTGCCATGTTTACCACTCCTTTATAGGACTGCCGAGTCATCTTCTAGGTGACTGGGACTTCTTTTGACGCTCTTATATATGCCCACCCGGTGCTCATATATACACCGACTATAAAGTTTTTTGAGTCTGGCGCCATAAGCATATCTAAGTGTATATGACTCAGGTTTTAGTAAGGTTAAGGTTCTTTGAACCAGAGCTTAAATAACAAGTATGTTCGCAGCTACAAATAACAAGGGGCTTACAATGAGCGCGTACACGTTGTTGGTAACGAGCTAAAGGGCATCATGGACGACCAAAACCAGAACAATATGTTTATGCCGACGCAGGGCGAAGATACTTCTACGCAGCCGCCACGGTTCCATCGCCCCCACATCTCGCAAGAGCCCATTAATGATCCTGAGCCCGAGTATGTGACGAGAAATCGATATCAAACGCTCGAGGATGCCCAAACGGGACGTAAACACATGGGCGTTGCCTCGGGAGACCCTGTATATCTGAAAGACGCACCATTATCTAAAAACAGCGCAAATAGGAATGAGCCGATGAAAGCATCCGCCGCTCATCGACAAAGAGGGCCTCGACCCAAGCAAACCTTGACGCACTCGGCTCGCTATCTCGAAACGCCAAAACAGGGAAAATCAATCTTCGTTTCGTCAAGTAAACGACGCAAGCAGCATCGACTGACAATCCCGCTAATGATCATTGTGGCCATAGCAGTTGCCCTCGTTATTCGATTTATTTTCTTTAAATAAAAGCTCAATACCAAAAACGATAAGATCGTCTAGTGTAATTGAGTCATTTACGCCCCGTAAACACAAAAAAGGGGGAGGCCGCGAGGCCTCCCCCTTCTCAGTTCAAGCGTACGGCTCGGTGCCGTCCACCGGTCAGCGGCGCCCTGGCCTCCCACGGGCTGGCCC
>CAUASQ010000149.1 GCA_958431945.1 uncultured Collinsella sp.
ACGAATGGTACGCCGAAAGGGGTTCGTTCATGGAACCTATTACAACGGGCATGCAAGGAGCAGCCGTCGAGGACGTGCAGTCTCGTCTCCTGCAGCTCGGCTACACGATTGATGCCGCCGAAGTCACCGACAAGTACTTTGGAGCCACCACTGAGCAGGCCGTCAGCACCTTCAGGCTCGACAGCGGCCTTGCTGCCGGTCATGCCGTCGATATCCCCTGTTGGAGCGCCCTTGTAGACGCTTCGTATAAGCTGGGCGACCGCACCCTCTATCTGCGCATGCCCAATTTCCATGGCGCCGATGTGCAGGCCCTGCAGCGCGCTCTCAACGTTTTGGGCTTTGCCTGTGGCGAAGACGACGGCTACTTTGGTCCGCATACCGAGGCCGCCCTGCAGCAGTTCCAGGAAAATGTCGGCCTGTTTGCCGACGGCATGGCCTTCCAGGACACCTACGCCTACATCAACCGCCTGCACCATGTGTGGGAGGGCAAGCCCTCGGTCACCGAAGCCGAGTCCCGCATCGGTTTTGCTCGCGCCGCCAACGTGCTCGAGCGCTTTCAGATTGCCGTTATCGGCGAGGACCCCATCGCACGCAGTGTTGCGTCGCGTATGTGGAATATCGCCACGGCAACGACCGACAACAGCGGCATGATGCTCTGCGACTCCGAGGTCCCAACCGACGTTGACCTGGTGCTCGAGATCGCAAGCGACGAGCTGCCCGCCGACGCCGCTCCGCGCGCCACGATTGCCCTCGCCGAGTGCCACAACCTGGCCCAGCGCATCCGCACCGCCAATGTCGCCGCGCAGCAGAAGCCGGCACGCATTCGCATTGAGCTCACGGGCATGACGCGCTACAACGGCACCTTCACGGCCAGCGACGCGCAGACACTCGCCGTACGCCTGCTCGATGGCGTTTGCGATGCCCTCGCAGATTAGGTAAACTAAACGAGTTGCTTTTGGGCAACACCACACATTGGGACGTAGTTCAACGGTAGAACTCCGGTTTTTGGTGCCGGCTGTTGGGGGTTCGAATCCCTCCGTCCCAGCCATTAAAATTGAGCGCCCTGAGCCCATAACGGCCCAGGGCGCTTTCTTGTGGGCAAGCGGAGGGATTCGAACCCGCAAGGGTGCAGAGCTGAGGAAACGCGAAGGCGCCCCAAGCCCATTAGGACCAAGAGCGTCTTACATCAAGAAAATATCAGCCCAGTTCCGAAAAGCGAGCCGCATGCAACAACCAGGTAACCACAGGCCCCGGGAGAGCGGGGACACCGGCTTAGGTTTATCGCGAGTTCCGCACGAACAGGAGGCCACTTAATGTGGCCTCCGTCGTGAGCAGGACTGTAGAGCAGGAAACCTAAGCCGGTGTCCCCGCTCTCCCGGGGCCGGCGGAATTTAGTTATTCAGCATGCGGTCGAAGCTTCCCGAGTCGCCATCCCGATAGTCTGCGGTCATCAGGATCTCCTGCGGAATACGCCCGCCCTCGCGCAGCACGTTGCGGAACTGCACGCGCGTAACCATGGGCAGATCCTTAATCGTCGCCGCCAGGTTCTGCGGCACGCCCTGGTTGGCAGCAGCGGGCTCGCACGCGCCGCCGGCCTTCACGCGACGCCTATGCTCGGCGAGCATGGCGCGGTACATGCCGGCATGCAGGCGAATCTCAACCACATTGGCATTGCGAGCCTGCTCGACGATGCGCGCGCCCTCGCGGTCGATATCGCCCACATAGTAGACGTAGTTAAAGCGATAGCCAATCTCGGCCAGATAATCGTCCAGGGCATGCGAGACGCTTGCCTTGCATCCGCCGCCAAAAATCACGCCGCCCACCTTGATGCCAAAGAGCTTGGCGTGCTTGCGGCCACGCAGCAGCTTGACGATCTCGTCGTAGGTGTCCAGGTTCTCGACCATAATGAACGGCTTGTCGGCACCCAGCGTAAAGAAACCCGTAAAGTGCACGGGGCGATTGGGAGCGACCTTGATCGCCTGCATGCTGATGCCCTTTTCGGTCATACGCCTGATCAGGCGCTCACCGTGCTTGCCGTCAAAAGCCTTCTCGTCGTTAAAGATCTGGTAGGCACGCTGGCGGCGCGAGGCAACCGGCGTATCGGCACCTCGGTTCTGCTCGATCCAAGCCTGGATGATTGCGATTTCCTCGGCAATCTTGCGGTTGGACATCTCGTTGTGCTGAGTGCGCTGCGGAGCCTTTTTGCCGTCCTTGCCCTCGACCTTAACGATTTGAGTCTGTTGCTCCTTAATCTTGGAGAGCGCCATTGGCGTGGGAACGACCTTGAGCAGCTGCCTGCCCAGGACACGGGCCAGAGCAAACGCCGAAACCTCGCCATGAGCGGGCTGCTCAGGCTGCTGGGCGGCCGCATCGTTTGCAGTCAGTTTGGGCTGCGCCTGGGATTTGTGCTTGGAATCTGCCTGAGCTTTGCGCTCTTGCTTTGGCGCGGACGAGCTCTTTTGCGAACGTTCAGGCTTGTCCCCCTTCGCCGGCTGGCGCTTGGGCTGCTCCACCGGGGTCTCAGCCTTCACATCCTTGTTTTGCGTTGTCGCCTTCTCGGCCACGGTTTCGGCATTTGAGCCACGTCCGCCACGGTGACGACGACGGCGGGGCTTGCTCGAAGCGCTCTCCCCCGCCTGTTTATCAGCGGACTGTTGACCTTTGACCTCGGTGTCAGCCGCAGGCTGCGACTCGGAAGGTTGCTGCTCGCGAGCCGCCGGCTCAACGGTTTTCTCGGTTTGTTCGGCCTTATCGGCCTGAGCGGTCGAAGCCGGCTCGCCCTTCTCCTGACGCTTTACGGGATACGCGCGCCCTGCAAAACCGCGGCCGGGACGACACGAACCCGGAGCCCTCTTGGCAGACTCCTCAACATCGTCTGCAACCTCGGAAGGCTCTTCAACCTCACGCGCGACATCCTGCTGCGCAGCCTTGAAGTGAGCACCGCGACGACGCTTGGGCTCTTGGGCCTCCACGGGCTTTTGTTCCTTCGCGGGCTTCTGCGACTCAGCGGCAACCTCGGTCTCAACAGCCTCAGCATCCGTCTCACCCTTTCGAGCAACGGCGCGACGGAAGCGCTCCTGCTGGGCGCGGCGCTGCGCATCGCGCTTGCCACCCCCGCCAAAACCGCCGCGTCCTGCCTTGGCCGTAAAGGCACGCACGACGTTCTCATCGAGCAACTCATCGGTATCGACATGCTCACGCGGGGCAACTTCTTCCACAGCAGGCACGTCAGCGGGATCCTCGACGACAAAATCCTCGACGGACTCGGCAGGCTGCTCCTGGGCATCGCGGATCTCGGCATTGATGGTATAGAACGCCGGGCGCCCGTTAATGCCGCTACCCTCGATCTTGGTCACGATATTTGCCGCGATAAGCTCATCGCGCATCGCCTTGGTGTCACATTCCTTATCGACGGAGCGGAAAATTTGCGCCAGCGCGCTCGACTTGATCTTGAGCGCCTTGCGGCAAAGCAGGTCGTAGGCAACCAGCTTGGCACGCTCAGCAGAAAGCGATGTCTGGCTGCTCAGACGCTCAGCCAGGGCATCGACATTATTTTGGTTATCGGAATATACCGTCTTGGCCACGGGGCCCCTTTCATATGTACACATATACGTCTATATGGTACAACGCGCGCCCTTATCCACGCAAAACATCTGCGAGAACACTCGAGCGTCACCCGCTTTTGCATGAAAAAAGACCGAGCCCGCGAAGTCGCGGACCCGGTCTTTCCGAGTCAAATGGATGGGAGATTCAACCCGTCCGACCGACTAGGCCTTGGCGGCCTCGGCGTCGGCAGGAGCCTCAGCGGCAGCGGCGCGACCGTACTCGGCCTTGCCCATATCGGACCACTCGGGCTCCTCATCAGGCATGGAGCCAGCCTCCTTGCCGAAGAACTCCTTGAGGCAGTTGACGGCAACGATGAGGCCCAGGA
>CAUASQ010000150.1 GCA_958431945.1 uncultured Collinsella sp.
CCGGCAACTTTAACGAGAAGACGGCCAAGCTCTACAGCGACTTTATGCTCATGACTGCGCATCCCGGCATCGGTGAGGACGCCAACCTGTTCTTCCGCAACCTGTCGCTGGGCAACCTGCGCGGCGACTACCGCTTCCTGGGCGTGGCGCCGGTCGGCCTCAAACCGCTCATCATGCGCGGCCTGGACCGCGAGATTCAGCGCGCCCTTGTCGGCGAGCCCGCCCGCGTGTTCTTTAAGCTCAACTCGCTCACCGACCGCGAGGTCATCGACAAGATCGCCGAGGCATCGTGTGCAGGAGTCCGCGTGGACATGATCATCCGCGGCATCTCGTGCCTCAAGCCCGGTGTTCCGGGCAAGACCGAGAACGTGCATGTCCGTTCTATCGTCGGACGCTTTTTGGAGCATGCGCGCGTCTACGCCTTTGGCGTGGACTCTGACATGATCTATCTGAGCTCGGCCGACATGATGACGCGCAACACCGAGCACCGCGTGGAGATCGCCTACCCCGTGCTCGACCCCACCTGCCGCGCCCTGGTGCACGAGTACATGGACATGCAGCTGCGCGACAACGTGAAGGCCCGCAGCCTGACGAGTGACGGCACCTGGGTTCCCGCGGAGCGCAGAGAGAGCGAGAAGCCCTTCAACTCGCAGGAAGCCCTGCTGGAGCGCGCCTATCGCAACGCCGAGGCTGCCGCGCAGCAGCGCGCGCAGGAGAAGGAACGCGTGGCCGAGGAGGCTATTCAGGCCGAGGTTGAACATAGGGCAGTTGCCAAACCGGAAGCGGTTGCCGCTCCCCCCGTGAATGAACCCGAGGCTGCCGCAGAGCCCGCCGTGGAGAAAGCGCCCGAGGTCCAGAAGGTCCAGGCAACCGTCATAGAGCCTGAGTCCGAGCCTGCCCCTCGGCCCCAACCGCAGGCGGCCAAGCCCGCGTCCGAGAAGAGCGCCCACCGCGAGAAGCCCGCTGGCAAGACCAAGGCCATCGAGCGCCATCGCCCCGGTCGCGTGCGCATGGGACTGGGCCTAATTGGCCTAGGCCTTAAGACGCTCATTACCGGCAAGACGAAATAGACGTTTGTAGAAGCGCCCCGTATTTGAGGGATGCCCCAGATACGGGGCGCTTTTCCCTGCTACCATGGTTGCGGACAATACCGCGAATGACAGGCAGGAATATGAAGCTCACCATAGAATCGATGACGTACGGTGCCGACGGTCTGGCGCACGCCGACAACGGCAAGGCCGTCTTTGTGCAGGGCGCCGTGGCAGGCGACACCGTCGAGGCCGAAATCGTGCAGGACGGCAAGTCGTTTATGCGCGCCCGCGCGACCGAGATTCTGGAGCCGAGCCCCGATCGCATTCAGCCCCCCTGCCCCTTCGTTGGCATCTGCGGCGGTTGTTCGTGGGGCAATCTCTCGCGCACCGCTCAGCTTGCCGCTAAAGAACAAAACCTGCACTCCACGCTCGAGCGCATCGGCAAGTTCGCTCCTGAGCAGGTCGATGAGCTGGTGCAGCCCATCCGCCACACCAAGGATGACTGGGGCTACCGCAATAAAATCGAGCTCGAACCGACCGTCGTCAACGGTCGCGTGCGCCTTGGCATGCACGGTGTCGACCCCAGCAAAATCGTGACCGTCGATGCGTGCCCGCTGTTCGATAAGCGTTTTCCCAAGGCGCTCAAATCGGTCGTCGGCGCGCTCAACTATCTGAGCGGCAGCCACGACCTGGGTCTGGAACGCGTGGGCATTCGCGCATCGCGCCGCACCAAGGCACTCGAGGTCGCACTCTGGACGCCCACGGGTTCCTTCCCGCGCTCGCAGGTCTCGCGCGTGCTGGCAGACGCCGCGCATCCCACGAGCATCGTGCGTGTGATGAGCAAGGGCGAGAAGAAGGCCCGCCGCGTCTCTAAGGTGGAGATGCTCGCCGGCGAGGGCTCCTGGACCGAGAACATCGCTGAGGGCCAGATGCGCTTGTCTGCCCCGTCGTTCTTCCAAGTCAACACCAAGGGCGCCGAGATTTTGATCGAGCTCGTTATGGACGCCCTCGACCCGCAGGAAGACGAGCTTGCCGTGGACCTGTACTGCGGTGCCGGCACCTTTACCCTGCCGCTCGCCCGCCGCTGCGACTTTGTCGCTGCCGTCGAGGCCTACGGCCCCGCCGTGCGCGATCTACGCCGTAACCTGGAAATCAACAAGCTTGATAACGTCGACGTCATTGGCGGAGACGCGGTGCGCGAGTTCCCCGACCAGGATGCCGACATCTTGGTGGTCGACCCGCCGCGCGCAGGCCTCGCCCCCGAGGCGATCGGCCTTATCGCCAGCACGAGTGCCCGCGATGTCGCCTACGTGAGCTGCGACCCGGCCACCCTGGCGCGCGATCTCAAACGCTTTGTCGAAGAAGGCACCTTCTCCCCCGTAAAGATCACGCCAGTCGACCTGTTCCCACAAACCTTCCACTGCGAGACCGTCGTCCACCTTAGGCGCAACTAGCCGCTTAATCATTGCTCAGAAAATCATTGGGAAATCGAGCGTGGCAAGCGGAGGTCTTCGGGGTATAAGACGGCTAATTGTATGCCGCCTATGAAAGGAACCCTCATGCCCAGCGTTGCCGTTCTCGCCGCCGATGGCTTTGAAACTATTGAATGCTTGACCATGGTCGATGTCATGCGTCGCGGCGGCGTGCGTGCCACGCTCGTCTCGATCATGCCCACGCGCGAGGTCGTAAGCTCGCTGCAGATCCCCGTGACCTGCGATGCGCTCTTTGATGAGATCAACTTTGACGAGTACGACTGCGTCGTGCTGCCCGGCGGCCTGCCCGGTGCCACCAACCTGCGCGCAGATCAGCGCGTCTGCGACGTGGTCTGCGAGTTCGCCGCAACCAAGCACGTCGCCGCCATCTGCGCCGCCCCGTTTATCCTGGGCGAGCTCGACCTGCTCGAGGGGCGCCATGCCACGTGCTTCCCTGGCTTTGAGAAAAGCTTCCCCGAGGGCGCCTATACCGGCGAGAAGGTTACGCAAGACGGCAACATCATCACCGCCAGCGGCATGGCCCAGTCGCTCCCCCTTGCGCTTGAACTGCTGCGCACGCTCGCCGGCGACAAGGCTGTCGAGAAGGTCGCCGAAGACATCCAACTATGATTTTGGCTTCGCAATCACCGCGCCGCATCGAGTTGATGCGCGAGGCAGGGTATGACATTCGCGTGATTCCTGCCGATATCGACGAAACGCCGTTTGATGGCGAGGCCCCGCTTACGCTCGTTGAACGTTTAGCACGCGCAAAAGCCGCCGCCGTTGCTGCCGAGTATGCCGAGCCCAATGAGCTGACGGTCGCGGCCGACACCATCGTCACCTTTGACGGCAAGATTCTGGGCAAGCCGGCAACCGAGGACGAGGCGCACACCATGCTCCGTGAGCTTTCGGGCCGCACGCACCAGGTCGCAACCGGCATCTGCATCGTTAAAGCCGGCGACGCTACAGCCCCGCATGCCGCCGAGAGCCTGTCCTTTGTCGATGTGACCGACGTGACGTTCTACGAGCTCACCGACGAGCAGATCGAGCGCTACGTCGCCTCGGGTGAGCCCATGGACAAGGCCGGCGCCTACGGCATTCAGGGCACAGGCGGACGCATGCTCGTGCACGATATTTCGGGCGACTTCTATAACGTGGTGGGCCTACCCATCGCCCGCGTCGCGCGCGCGATTCAAAAACTCTCGTAATTGCATCTGGCGCTGGGTATTCCCCAGCGCCTACAATTTTGGCGTACCGTACGGATCCCGACCGGGCACAAGGCGCGGCGGAAAACCGATAGGAGTTAAACATGGATACACTGCTCGAGGCCATTGACGTCTGCGATGTCGATGGCTTTTGCTATGGCAACTATACGGACGAGGAGGCCGGCACCGGTTGCACCGTAATCGTGGCACCC
>CAUASQ010000151.1 GCA_958431945.1 uncultured Collinsella sp.
CGTATCGAGCAGCTCGGCCAGCGTGTCGGCGGCGGCAAGCGCGGCGGCCTTGTCGGCAGCGTCGCCCGCCTGCTCCAGGTACTGGTTGCACTCGGTCACAAAGCCAAAGACGGCACCCATGGCACCCGCGGTGTTAAAGTCGTCGTCCATGCACTCCTTAAAGGCGGCACGAGTCTCGGCGGCCTTGGCGGCAAACGCCTCGGCGGCAGCCGCATCGGCATCGGCCGTCGCATGGTTCGCGGCCCAGCGCAGGTTCTCGACCGTGCCGGCGATACGCGTGAGCGAGTTCTCGGCACCCTCCAGGCGCTCCCAGGAAAAGTCGAGCGGCGAGCGATAGCTCGTCTGCAGCATCAGCAAGCGCAGAGCCGCGGCAGAGTGCTGCTCGAGCACCTCGGCCAGCGTAAAGAAGTTTCCGAGCGACTTGGACATCTTCTCGCCGTCTACCAGCAGCATGCCCGTGTGCATCCAGGTGTTGGAGAAACCCTGGTGCCAGGCGCAGGTGGCCTGGGCGCATTCGTTCTCGTGATGCGGGAAGGCAAGGTCGGAGCCGCCGCCGTGGATGTCGATCGGGGTGCCCAGGTAGCGGTGCACCATGGCAGCGCACTCGGTGTGCCAACCGGGACGGCCCTCGCCCCAGGGGCTCGGCCAGCTGGGCTCGCCGGGCTTGGCGGCCTTCCACAGGGCAAAATCGAGCGGGTCGTTCTTGTCCTCGTTCTCCTCGATGCGCGCGCCAACCATAAGATCGTCGATGTTGCGGCCCGAGACCTGACCATAGTTGGGATCGCTGCGCACGGCAAAGTACACATCGCCGTTATCGGCTGCGTAAGCGTGGCCCTGCTCGATAAGCGTCTTGATCATGGCGATCATGGGACCGATCTCCTTGGTGGCACGGGGGCGCACATCGGGATCGAGCACGTTGGCGGCACGCATGACGCCGATGAACTTGTCGGAGAACTCCGTCGCGACCTCGGCAGCCGTACGGCCCTGCTCGTTGGCGCGCTTGATGATCTTGTCATCGACATCGGTGAGGTTCTGGGCGAACGTGACCTCGTAGCCGCTCGCGATGAGCCAGCGACGAATCACGTCAAAGCTGATGAACGTGCGGGCATTGCCGATGTGGATGTTGTCGTAGACCGTGGGGCCGCACACGTACATGCGGACCTTGCCGGACTCGATGGGCTGGAACTCTTCCTTTTTATGGGTAGCGCTGTTGTAGATACGCATTCGTTACTCCTTAACGGTTTTCTGTAGCAGGCAGACGGCCCAGGCGCCGATTCCCTCGCCTTGGCCTTCCCAACCGAGCTTTTCGGTCGTGGTGGCGGCGACGCCCACATTTTCGACGTCAACGCCCAGGGCATGGGCAAGGTTGGCGCGCATGGCATCGCGGTGCGGGGTGATCTTGGGTTGCTGGCAGGCAATGGTGCAATCGGCATCGACAAACTCAAAGCCCAGCTCGCGCGCGTAGTCCATCACGCGAGCGAGCAGCACCATCGAATCGGCACCCTCATAGGCAGGATCGGTGTCGGGGAATAGCTTGCCGATGTCTCCCCCGCGGCAGGCGCCCAGAATGGCGTCGGCCAAGGCGTGCGCGAGCACATCGGCATCCGAGTGGCCCAGCAGGCCGCGCTCGTAGGGAATGTCGACCCCGCCGATGATACATCGACGCCCCTCCACCAAACGGTGGACGTCGTAGCCGTGGCCAATGCGCAGGTTACTGAACATGGGGAAGGTCCTCTCCCTCGGCCATGCGGCCAAGCAGAATCGCGGTTACGGGACGCAGGTCCTCGGGCACCGTCACCTTAAGGTTATCGCGCGGGCTCTGGACGCAGCGGACGCGCCCACCCATGCGCTCGACCAGTGACGAATCGTCCGTGCCGATAAAGCCCTCGGCAATCGCCGCGGCATGGGCGCGCTTCATGGCGTCGACACTAAAAATCTGCGGCGTCTGCGCGGCCCAGTACAGCTCGCGCGGCGGCGTCTCGACGATGTTGTCGCCATCGACGATTTTGAGTGTGTCGATGGCAGGCTGGCCGCACACGACACCGTCGAGGGCACGGTCGCTCACGAGCACGTCGATAGCGTGGTCGATAGCCTCGGTCGTAATGAGCGGACGGGCGCCATCGTGGATGGCGACATATTCGAAACCCGCCGGCACCGCGTGCACGCCGGCGCGGGTGGAATCCTGGCGGGTCTCGCCGGCATCGGCAAAGCTGATGGGCGTGCTATACGAATACGGGCTGATGGCCAGGCGGCGCATCTCGGCACGACGCTCGGCAGGGCAAACCACGACGATGTGGCCGACCTTATTGCTACGGTCAAATGCGCGGATGGACCAGCTCATAAGCGGACGGCCCGCTACATTGACGAGCTGCTTACCACCGGGGTTACCAAAGCGCTGGCCGCTGCCACCGGCAACGACCACGGCGCATACGGGCGCCATTATGCGTTCCCCTGTTTGGTGCCCTTCATGCGGTACAGGGAGTCCGCAAGAATGGCAGGGTTGTTGACGCCAAAGTCGCCCAGGCGCTCCGGATCTTCGCTGATGTCGTCCATGAGCTCCTGCAGCGATCCATACTCGTCGACGATCTTCTCGGCCACGCCGTCGCGCACGACGGACACGCGCGAAAGCGTGCGCAGGCCCAGCGGTGTCATGACGGAGTCCTCGTCCAGGTCGTCGTAACCCAGAACCGCCGCCACATGCTGCGGGTCGGACAAGTCCTTGGGCGTCATACGGCTCAGGTTGGCGCGGATCTTTTCGGCATTGGCCTCGGAGGAATCGCTCGCATAGTCGCGAATCATCAGGTCGTACTCGGTATCCATGCTGGAGCCGGCGAGCTGCTCGAGCTGCATCTGCACGAGCTTGCCCTGGTTGCCCAGCTTGACAATGCAATCCTTAAGTTCGGTCTTTGCCTGCTGCATGATCTCGAAGCTCGAGAAAATCCCGGTAATGTCGGCGAGCGTAACGTAGTCGTCGAGCTCGAGGGCCGTCAGGCGCAGCAGGGAGCGGTCGAGCGACTGACGGGTAGTCTGGAGCGTGGCGACGAGCTGGTTGACCGAGCTCATGATGGTGGTGACGGGCTGGATCTCGTAGCTCTTGCCGTGAACGTACACGTTGACGACGGCACGACGGGCCGAGACCGAGATCACGATGGCATCCGTGAGCACCGACATGCGGGCGGCGGTGCGGTGACGCATGCCCGTCTCACTCGTGGCAAGCGAGGGATCGGGATTGAGGTGGAAGTTGGCGCGCAGGATCTGGGTGAGGTCGCCGTCGATGACGATGGCGCCGTCCATCTTGGAAAGCTCGAACAGGCGGTTCGAGGTAAACGAAATGTTGAGCGGGAAGCCGTCGTTACCAGCAGCGAGCACGTTTTCGGTGTCGCCGACGCAAATAAGAGCGCCCAGGTGACCAGCAATGATCATGTCGAGGGCGGTGCGGATCGGCTGGCCAGGTGCCGTCAGGCGGATGGCCTGTTCCATACGCTTTTGCAGCTCGTTCTTATCCAAGGCATCGCTCCCATCGTATACGCTCCATAAACGTCAATAAGTTTCTCACGGTTTGCCTCTGTGACGCCCGCAAAATCCGATGCTTACAGAATGAGCGAACACAGCTGAGAGCCCCAATCCAAATGAGCTGCTTATGTGGTAGCATCGGGATTCGCATAAATGAGGGAGTAGTCGCGTGATCGGGTTCGCCTCCGGTGGCGCGGCAAGTCAACACACTGGCCGATGCGGCCTGGCTTGCCTTAATGAACGAGACTCGTGGCTGTGCGCGCAACGCGTACGCCACGGGTCTTTTTTGTT
>CAUASQ010000152.1 GCA_958431945.1 uncultured Collinsella sp.
ATGTGCTTGCAAATCGCGAATTCTTGTCTAAGATATGGATTTGCCTTCGACTACACCGAAGAAGTTGGTCTCACGGACTTCACCTGCCCGCGTCGATGGCGTATTATGTTCAACTGTTTGTTTGTAGTTGCAGCCTAAAGCTGCTTGGTTGGAGGAGTTTCCTTTGGCAGTCAAGATTCGCCTTGCTCGTCACGGCGCTAAGAAGCGTCCGTACTACCGTGTCGTCGTCGCCGATTCCCGCGCCCCGCGTGACGGTCGTATCATCGAGGAGGTTGGCCGCTACAACCCGATGACCGCCCCCAAGACCATCAACCTCGATCTCGAGAAGATCGCTGACTGGCAGTCCAAGGGCGCTCAGCTCACCGACGCTGTCGCTGCTCTGGTCAAGGCCGCCAACGAGGGCGAGAAGACCGAGACCGTCGTCAAGAAGTCCAAGAAGCAGCTCGCCAAAGAGGCCGAGGCCGCTAAGGCTGCCGCTGAGGCCGCTGAGGGTGCCGAGGAGTAAATCGTGCCTGAGGTTGACGCTGCACAGCTCGAGGGTGAGGCAATGCTCTCAGATCGCATCGCCGATCTCGTCGAATATCTCGTTGTTCAGATCGTCGACGACCCGGATTCCGTGAGCCTTGAGGTCATCGATGGTGACGACGCCTCCACGATTGAGGTTTCTGTTGCCGAGGATGACGTCGCTAAGGTCATCGGCCGTCGTGGCCGTACCATCAAGGCCATTCGCACGCTCGCCCGTGCACTGGCCGCTCGCCTCGACACTGCAGTCGAGGTAGAGGTTCTGGGCTAGGACCTTGAGGTCCCAGTACAAAAACATCGCCCGTGTGGTCAAGCCGCACGGAAGGAAGGGGGAGGTCCTCGCGCAGCCGCTGCGGGGGCTTCCTTCTGTATTGACGCCGGGTATGCGCGTCGCCTTGACGCCGCCGGCGCTCAAGCGCGACCGTTTTTGCACGGTCGTATCCGTCACCGATACGGGCGATGGCGATCTGGTCTCGTTTGAGGGCATTGACGACTTGACGGCCGCCGAGGGCATCACCGGATGCTACGTGCTGGCAAATCGTGACGACTTTCAGCTCGATTCGCTCGACGCCGCCTATACTGACCTGATGGGTCGCGAGGTGGTCGACGAGCGCTTTGGCTCGCTCGGCACGGTTGTCGAGATTATGTCGACGCCTGCCAACGATGTTTGGGTTGTCGAGGGCGATCGGTACGGCGAGGTGCTGATTCCCGTGATCGAGCAGGTTGTGCTCGATCTTCCCGATCAGGGGACAATTTCCGTCCACGTTATGGACGGTTTGATCGATATGGACAAGTAGGGAGGAAAACATGCTGATCGAGACCCTTTCGGTCTTTCCCGAGATGTTTGAGCCCGTCATGTCCACGTCGATTTTGGGCCGCGCCCGCAAGGCCGGCCTTTTTGATTTTAAGGCGTATAACCTGCGCGACTGGACGCACGACCGCCATCGCACCGTCGATGATGAGCCGTATGGCGGCGGGCAGGGCATGCTCATGAAGGTCGAGCCCATCGCCGAGGCCATCGAGGCTATTAGCTCCGAGGGTCCCAAGCCCACCGTTGTGTTCTTTACCCCCTGTGGCGAGCCCTTTACGCAGCATGTGGCAGAGCGCCTGCTTAAAAGCGAACGCCTACTGTTTGTGTGCAGCCGTTACGAGGGCGTCGACGAGCGTGCATATGTGTATGCCGATGAGCGTCTGTCGATCGGCGACTACGTGCTTACGGGTGGCGAACTTCCCGCTATGGTCGTTGCCGATGCCGTCGTACGCCTGATTCCCGGCGCCCTGGGCGACGAGATGAGCAATGTGGACGAGTCGTTCTCGACCGCCGAGGACGGAGGCCTGCTCGAGTACGCGCAGTACACCCGTCCCGCCGAGTTCAACGGCGAAGGCGTGCCGCCGGTGCTCGTGAGTGGCGATCACGCCAAGGTCGATGCCTGGCGTCGCAAGAACGCCATCGAGCGCACCTGCCGCTGGCGTCCCGATCTGATCGAGACGGCGCGCCTTACGCCCCAGGAGCGTGCGTACGCGCAGGAGATTTTGGACGCTTCGTATTCGCAGAGCGAGGAGTGAGAATGGTTCCATCGCAGCATTCCGCGTTGAGGGGCGCTTTTGAGTGGATCGCGGTCATCGCGATCGCATTGGTCGCCACCTTCTTGATTCGCTCGTTTGTGGTCGAGCCCTTTGTGGTGCCCACCGGTTCTATGGAGGACACGATCGAGATTGGCGACCAGATCCTGGCACAAAAGGTGAGCCTCGAGCTCGGTCAGCCCGTCAAGCAGGGCGATATCGTGGTGTTTCACAACCCCGATGGCACCTCCGAGCATGATGTTCTTGTCAAGCGTGTTATTGCCACGGCCGGCCAGACGGTCGACCTGCAGGATGGCAAGGTGGTCGTTGACGGCCAAGCGCTCGACGAGGACTATACGGCGGGCATGAGCTGGCCGCTTTCGGTTCAAGCGCCCGGCGCTCAGGTGAGCTATCCCTACACCGTCCCCGACGGGTGTGTGTGGGTGATGGGCGACAACCGCGAAAACTCTGCCGACTCACGCTACTTTGGTCCCGTCGATTGCTCTGATTTGATCGCTGTGGCGCTTGTGCGCTACTGGCCGCTCAACCGCATCGGCGCTATCGACTAAAAACCGCTATAGTACAGTACCTAACCGTGTAATCGTTTCGACGAGGGGATATTAGAGGCATGAACGCTTCATTGCTTTCCTTCCAAGACATCATCCTGCGCCTCCAGCAGTACTGGGGCGAGCAGGGCTGCGTCATTATGCAGCCCTATGACTCCGAGGTCGGTGCCGGTACCTTCCATACCGCGACCACGCTGCGCTCGCTCGGTCCCGCCGAGTGGCGCACCTGCTATGCGCAGCCCTGCCGCCGTCCCGCCGACGGCCGCTACGGCGAGAACCCCAACCGCATGCAGCACTACTATCAGTTCCAGGTGCTCATCAAGCCTTCTCCGGTTAACGCCCAGGAGCTCTACCTGGGGTCTCTTGCCGCTATCGGTCTGGACCCCAACGACCATGACGTCCGCTTTGTCGAGGACGACTGGGAGAGCCCGACGCTCGGCGCCTGGGGTCTTGGCTGGGAGGTCTGGCTCAATGGCATGGAGGTCACGCAGTTTACGTACTTCCAGCAGGTGGGCGGCATCGAGGTTGACCCCGTGCCCGTCGAGATCACCTATGGCCTGGAGCGTATCGCCATGTACGCCCAGGGCGTTAACTCGGTCTACGACCTGGTGTGGAGCTACCTGCCCGACGGCACGCCCATGACCTATGGCGACGTGTTCCTCGAGAACGAGCGCGAGTTCAGTGCCTATAACTTTGAGGTCGCCAACGTCGAGATGATGCGTCAGAAGTTTGACGACTACGAGGCCGAGTGCCACTCCTGTCTGAAGCGCAAGCTGCCGCTGCCGGCGTACGACTGCGTCATGAAGTGCAGCCACGCCTTCAACCTGCTCGATGCCCGTGGCGCGCTGTCCGCGGTCGAGCGTGCCAACTACATCCTGCGCGTCCGCGCCGTCGCCAAGGCGTGCTGCGAGGCCTACATGGCCGAGGTCGCCGGAGTCAACGAGAATGCCGACCAGGAAGGCGAGGTGGCGTAAGCCATGGCAGACGCTAAGGATTTCCTGTTTGAGATCGGTACGGAGGAAATGCCCTCTGCACCGCTGAACAATGCCGTCAAGCAGCTTGGCACCATGATCGCCAAGGGTCTCGACGAGGCCGGTCTGGCCCACGGCGAGGTCCGCGTGATCTCGAG